>CAYJOY010000033.1:9700-11823 GCA_964371885.1 uncultured Lentimicrobiaceae bacterium
GCATGTATTAGTTCACAAGTAGGGTGCCCACTAGGATGTACGTTCTGTGCCACAGGGAAAATGGGCTTTCATAGAAACCTGTTCTTTTGGGAAATTATCGACCAATATACCCTCATGAACAAAAGGTCGATAGAACTTTTTGGGTTTCCAATTGGCAATATGGTTTTTATGGGAATGGGCGAACCTTTGCTTAACTATAAAGAGGTAAAACGAGCCATTGAAATATTCACTTCGCATGATGGATTTGCACTTTCACCACAACGTATCACTGTTTCAACGGTAGGTATTCCCGAGGCGATAAAACAACTTGCAAGCGATAACCTTCGGGTGCATCTTGCTGTATCATTGCACAGTGCTATCGATCCTGTTAGAAGTGAAATGATGCCCATTAACGAAAAATTTCCGCTACCCATCCTTACCAATGCACTCCGTTTTTACCATAAAGCTACCAACGAACGTATTACCATTGAGTATATACTGCTCAATGGCATTAACGATGAATTAGAAGATGCACAAAAATTAGCCTCGTTCTGTAAAAGTTTTCCTGTAAAAGTAAATATTATTGACTACAACGCCACCGACGACAAATTTAGAAAAACGCACCCTGAAAGAAAACGGGACTTTGTAGATTTCTTAATGGACAAAAATATGGTAGTAAATATTCGCCACAGTAAAGGGAGCGACATCGCAGCTGCATGCGGGCAACTCATTAA
Organism: uncultured Lentimicrobiaceae bacterium; assembly: GCA_964371885.1. Classification (GTDB taxonomy): domain Bacteria; phylum Bacteroidota; class Bacteroidia; order Bacteroidales; family WCHB1-69; genus CAYJOY01. The sequence continues at coordinate 10,414 of CAYJOY010000033.1, forward strand.
AAACAGTGAAAAAAAATAAGGACGCTGCAACCAACGTCCTCATAGTAATCTTGTAAAGAGATACCTCTTTTAATTTTTCAAGGCTGCAATTTCTCGAACTGCTATAATGGCAGCTTTTACATCCTCTTCTGTATTAAATGCACCAAGACTGAAACGAACAGTACCGTGCGTTTCTATAGTACCAATGGTTTCATGTACTTTAGGAGCACATTGCAAGCCAGTTCTACATGCTATCTCGTAGTCAACATCTAACATAGTGCCTACATCCGCAGGATCGAAACCGTTAACATTAAAACTCAACACTGGATTTTTATCTTTAGGAGAAGTTGCACAATAGGTAGTTACCCCCTTTATTTGTTGTATTTCTGTACGTAACATATCCCAAAGCTGCATTTCTTTGTGGTGAATATTAGCAATACCTTGCTCTGTAATCCACTTTACACCAGCATAAAGCCCTGCTACACCAACCAAATTCAAGGTACCGTACTCTAATCTGTATGGATACTCTTCTAAGTGGCCAGGGTATGCCGACTTCACTCCCGTTCCTGCATAGCGCGTATGTTTTATCTCAACACCCTCGCGGACGTAAGAACCACCAATACCAGTAGGTCCCATTAAGCATTTATGCCCTGTAAATATGTAAGCATCAATATTGCACGCTTGCATATCAAACTCTACAGCACCAGCCCCTTGACTTCCATCAACTACAAAAATCAATCCATGTTCTTTGCATATTTTGCCAATTTCTGCAATAGGTTGAAAGGTACCTAACACATTAGAACAGTGTGTACAAACCACAAATTTTGTATTAGGTTGAATCGCTTTACGAATATCGTCTGGATTTACATAACCTTCATTCTTGTCGAAAGAAACATAAGTAACACCCGCAATTTTTCCCTCTTTCTCTAAGCTATACAATGGACGCAATACTGAGTTATGTTCCAAATTTGTTGTAATTACGTGCGCTGTAGGCTCTGCCAACCCTTGAATTATCAAATTGAGAGAATCACTGGCATTATAACTAAAAGTTAGTCGGTTGTAATCGGCACCACCATTAAAAAGTTGGGTCAACATCTTTCTTGTATTATTCACAACTTGTTCTGTTTCAATAGCAGCATCAAAACCAGAACGACCTGGATTTACCCCACGAGTACGGTAAAATTCATACATAAAATCATAAACTTCTGCTGGTTTTGGAAATGTTGTTGCCGAATTGTCTAAGTATATCATAAGCTATTTCTTTAAATTATTATATATATAAAAAGCAGCGCAAAAGTACATTTTTTTTCTTAACAGAAGTGAAGTATGTTGATACAAAATGAATATTTTTAATCTACAATATTATCTTAAGGGGACTTCTAAAAATTGCTTTGCCCAGATTTGAGATGATATATTGAGTAGATTTTTCTC
>CAYJOY010000034.1:0-11707 GCA_964371885.1 uncultured Lentimicrobiaceae bacterium
AAGACTCATTTGCAAGTATACCCGATCCCATTCCGAACGGAGGAAGTCATCGCTCTTCTTCGCCGATGATACTGCATTCTTTAGTGTGGGAAAGTAGCCCATGCGAGTGGTCGCAAAGCCTTTTTTTATTTCGAAAGCTCAACTTATACAGTTGGGCTTTTTTTGTTTAATTGCTTTTGTTTTATATAATGGTTCTGCTTGTAAGATTGATTGTTCAGTTGTCCTTTATTGGAGTTTATTCCGTGCTTTCAAAAAATAAGCAACAAAACCGCCACGACTCCCATAACTGCATCATCCGAGAAATTTTTGTCCTCACGTACTCAAGTACGCTGCGGGAAAAATTCCTCGGCTTCTTTGTTCTGAAAGCCGTGGCGTATTTTATCTCTATTTTCTGAACCATAACCGCGCGCGAGGAAAACATTATCACAAAGACATTAGACTATTCGCGCGCATTAACGGATGGGTGTCATTTTCTTTTAAATCTCTCCAGTAAATTTTGTTTATAATGTAGAGAGGATATTAATGATATTGAGAAAGGTGAGTGTTCTTTCATTCATGTTTGTGTGCTTATTGCTTTACCTACTAGCCACTCGTTCGTTTCTCACTCGGGACGAGCTTTGAAATGAAAGTGGTGCATAATACAATGATGTATCTGTCTCAACGGTTTTTCCTTTTAAAGCTTAATCAGTTTTTGAACAAATAAGATGCATTCTAAGTTTAAAGCAATAAAAGGATATGCCTGTTGGCTATGTTTCAAAATTAATTTGATTTTGTATTTTTGCATGGAAAACGAGTTTTTATGAAGAGCGTATACTTTTTATTTTTAATAGAAAGTTAACAGTAAAAAGCCATGTAAGAAATTTTCTTACATGGCTTTCAAGGAACAATAATAAAGCTATTATTATTTTTATTGCACTTTTTCAACTTAGGGGAGAAGAAAGAGTGTACTTGAGAATTTTTGAGTTTTAGATTTACTAGAAACTTTGTCTAAAAAATTAGAATTTGACCTCAAGGCCTACACGCCACTTGAAATCATCAATTCTTCTATAGGACTCTTCATCTCTGTTATCAAAAATGTCATAGAATCCTGCAAAGAGGGTATATTTATCATTCCATGTTTTACTTAACGTTAAGTCTACAGAATAGAAATTTGTTAAGAAATACTCTCCGGTACGGCTATCCGTTTTCCACACATAATCTTTGTAATATTTTCCCCAAAGGCTTGCACTCAAATCCCATTCCGGATGGAAAAAGCTTAATTCACCGCTATAGGTATGCTTTGCGGCATTTGGAAGAACAGATTCATATCCGCGTGTTGAAATATAGGTGTCTAAATAGTCATAATAGGCGGTAAAAGTAAAATACTTGAGAAAATCAAAACCTAATTTTAACTCAATACCGTTTGAACTAAATTCATCGGCATTTATGTATTGTTGCTTCATTCTGCCGCTAGAGCTGGTAGGGTTCGGAATGTCGGTGTCCACACGATAAATTTTGTCTGTTAAATCATTCTCAAAATATGTGATTGATCCGAAAAAGTTCTTATATTCTCCGGAATAGGTAACTTCCCAACTGCTACCGTGTTCTGGCTTTAAACTCGGATTTGGTACATAACTATCATTATCTCTATACATATAGTTAACAGCAGGCGCTTTGAAAGATAAGCCGTAGTTCGCCTTTAGGTAATGTCCTTCTAAGAATTCATAGGAAATACCGATTTTAGGAGAAAATCTACCTTCAAAGTCACTATGCTTATCGTATCTGATTGCGGGGATAATATAGAGTTTCTCGTCAAAAAGACTGATTTCATCTTGCAAATAAAAAGCGTAGTGTATTTGATTTTCTTTCCCGTCAACAAGATCTAATGACTCAGCAAAGTTATCATTCAAGAAGTTGGCTTTAAATTCACCACCGAAGGTTAATGTATTCCAATCGTTGAGAAACCATGTGTCTTTAGCTTCGGCATTGAATACAGTTGTTCTGTATGCGCCATTTTCATAACTGGTTCCCCCCCAACCATTATTTATATTAATTCCGCCTCCGACAGAAATTGAGTACATATGGTTTCCGACCTCGCCGTCATATGCCAACGTACCGGTATAGGAGCTGTCTTCTTTGCCGTGTGACTCTTCACTAAATCTTTTATAGTATGATGACCAACTATTGCTAAGGCTTGTGTATTCTTCCCATGAGGCTTGTCCAAAAAATGACAACTTATGTTTTTCATTAATTTCATACCCTAAATTTAGGTCAACCATGGCTTTATAACCATCTTTTGTTTCATTCCACTCCCCCGGTATATGGGTAGGATCATATTTACGATTGGTATATTGTTGACCGGTAAAATCAGTGTAAGAAACTGTAGCGAGAGCACTCCAAGACCCCATTTGTCCCAAATCTATGGTAGAATATAAATCTATTTCTTCATTGCCTGTTACTATGAGTCCTACGGAACCACTTCGCTCGGTAGACTGCTTGGTAATAATGTTAATGACGCCCCCAACAGCATCACTACCATAAATTGCAGAAGCAGAGCCACGGATAATTTCTATCCTTTCAATGTTGTCCATGTTAATTCTTTCAATAATGTCACTGTTTTGATATTGTGTATCAAGGAAAGAGTTACTGTTACCTCCAACGGGTTTTCTTCCGTTTACCAGAATAAGTGTATAGTCTCCGCCTAAGCCGCGAATCGAAGGAACCGCACTACCTTTACCGGTTGCAAGTGTAATGTTGGCGCCTCTTTTCATTACATCCATAACTGTTCGTGCGCCCATTTTTTTAATGTCTTCTGATGTAAACACCTGCATACTGGCAGGTACATCTTCAATAAGCTGTTCTGTTCTTGTAGCAGAAACAACAACAGTTCCAGTTTCCATTTCTGTGGTATCTTGTGCTTGCGCAATGCTACCAAACGTAAGCTGTGCCGTAATGGCGATAGCCATTACCTTTAACCATTTCCCTTTCATAACTCTCCTGACTCTCCTGTAGTTGTGACAAAGATTAGTATTGAAGTTTTACTCGAACTTTATTTATTTTTAAAAACTAAATTTGTTTAATCGAATTTAGTTTTTAAAAAAAGATCCATACATCAATACTGTCTGTTGAGTACGCTTGTATGATATTTGAATTTGATTGTCAATATAACTTTACATAAAAATATAAAGTTAATTTAAAAGAATAAAGTTTGATACAACAAATATACTAAATCGTGATATAGTGTAAAGAATTTCTCATAGTTGATGAATTTTGACTCCACGTCATTTCAATTACCATTTGTCTAATGTATTCTATAAAATTGAATAAACTAAAAGGGATATGTACCGTAGGGTATGATTCACAATTAAATTGATTTTATATTTTAGCAAGGATAATGAATTTTTTGTGATGAAGCGTATAATTTTATTTTACAAAATGTTAACAAAAAAAGCCATGCAAGAAATTTTCTTACATGGCTTTAAGGATTGGATAGCTTTGCTACCCTCATCTCTTGCTTCACTTCTTTCAACTCAGGGGGGAAGAAAAAAGTGAGGTTGTCTATTTATTAGAATTTCACGCTGAATCCAAGGTGAGCTTCAAATGGGCTTACAGAACCGTCAGTGGTATTATTTCTGGCTGTGGTAAGGATATTATACAAAGACAAGGTCGCTGTGTATTTATCTTTCCAAGTTTTGCTCATAGCGAAGTTCACATTATAGAAGTCAAATTCATATGGATTGCCATAGGCATCATGAGTTCTATTAAATTCTGTTGGGTTAGCTTTGTAGTGACTGGATGTTAGATATTGTCCACCGGTGTAGTTGGTGTAGTCAATATTATATTTAGCCCAAGCGCGAGCAGTAAAGCCCCATTCAGGTTGGTTGAACAACACAGCCAGCGAGAAAACGTGAGGAGCATAGTAGCTTAAACGTTGACCGTCTTCTTGCTCGTTGTCTAACCAGTTATAGCCCAAGGTAACAGTCCAGTATTTAGCGAAATCAATGGCAAGCTGGGCTTCAATACCTTGCATGGTTGTTGTTCCGTCAACGTTCATAGTTGTTTGGAGTGTTTTTCTGCTTTGACCTGTGGGGTCTGTGGAGTCGGTAGTCGTAGTTCCGTCAGCCCAGCCAATGTCTACAGAGCTGATAAGGTTATCCATTTCTGCTCTGAAATATCCAAGAGAACCTGTTAAGAATTTATATTGTCCTTCGTAGCGAATTTCCCATGAGTAACCTTGTTCCGGTTCAAGATCGGGGTTACCCATAACCACAGAAGACCCTCTTTCTTCAGACGCAAAAAGCTCGATGAGGTTTGGCGCTACATAGGCTGTACCGATAGTTGCTTTTATGCGATGATTTGGAATAAACTCATAGGTTGCGCCAAGGTTGTAGTTGAATTCTGCTCCAAATTCAGAGTCGTAATCGAGACGGACAGAAGGAACGATAAACAATTTTTCGTCAAAGAGAGAAATTTCATCTTGGATATAGAAACCATAACGATCGATAGAGGTTTCGTTGGTAGCATTTCTATGGTTGATTTTCTCGTGGCCATATTCAAAGCCAAAAGTGACGGTGTTATAATCATTGATAAACCAAGAATCTTTACCGTCAATACCTATATTGGTAAAATGGTAATCGTAAAGATTGTTGGTGAGGTTGTCGCTGACGGATTGGTTAATGGTTGCGGCAACGTTATACATATGTTTTTCGGTTTGCCCTTGGTATTCAAGTATAGCACCATAGTTTTGTCTGATGCTTTTGCTGTTACTAAGTACGCCGGCGGTACTCTTGCTGTTAGAGCTTCTGTTTTGCTGTTGGTAGTTTGCTTGAAGGTGGATTCTGTTATCTTCGTTAAAATTATAACCGATATCGGTATCCATCGCCCAAACAGTACCTTCATCAGATTCTGTCCAACCGTTTCTGCCTTCTGTGCGTTCTTCTTGGATGGCGATGTTTTGGGTGAATTGGGCATTAACAATGGCGTCCCAGTTGCCAATTCTTCCGAAATCGTAGCTCATAGCAGTGGTAAGGTCTGAGTTACCACCGGTAATGCTAAACACACCGCTTTCTTCTTTACTTGTCTTGGTGATAATGTTTACAACACCGGCAATGGCGTTTGCGCCATACATAGCACCTGCTTGACCGCGGATAATTTCAACGCGTTCAATGTTGTTAACACCAATGGTTTGCATAAGCATGCCCAAACCGTCGTGGTTTGATTCAAGACGAGCAGGTTTACGACCGTTAACCAAAATAAGCGAATAGCCAAAGCCAAAACCACGAATGTTTAATGAGCCTTTTTGGTTTGAGGTTTCGATTCCTGTTGCCAATGATAAAACGTCAACCAATTGAGTTGCGCCAATTTTTTTAATCTCATCGGCGGTGATTACTTGCATGGTTTGCGGAACGTCTTCAATCATTTGTTCTGTTCTTGTTGCAGAAACAACAACGGTTCCTGTTTCCATTTCTGTGGCATTTTGCGCTTGTGCGATGCTGCCATACGTAAGTTGAGCCGTAATGGCGATAGCCATTACCTTTAACCAGTTCCCTTTCATAACTCTCCCGAAGTTTGTGAAAAAATTAATAAGATCAAAACATGTTATGGTTGTCAAATTGAATTTTATATTAAACTATAAACTATGTTTTATTTATCTAATAGTTAGAATAAAAAAATATTTGATAAAACATCATGTCCGAGGAGTTAAGTATATGATTTGAATTTGATTGTCAATATAATTTTACAAAAATATACAAAGTTAATTTAAAATAATAAAGTTTGAAACAATAAAATATATTCAAGTATCAAACAGATACAAGGTTTTTTCAGTGTCGATGGGTTTTTACTTCGCGTCAGTCCAATTTTCTTTAAACCTAAAGTAGGTATAATAAAAACATACTCATTAAATGTTATCGTTCTAATTTAAAGTTTTTTGAGGAAAGGGATAGTGTTTTCTCTCTTCCAATAATAAATAAATCGAAGTAATGGTTTTGACTTCTCATTTTTTGAAATTACTTGATAACTTCCTAAAAATGGTTTATTTTATCCATTATTAAATATATGGATACCTAATTTGTTAGCCGAATTCTAATTTTTACACTTTAGCAAAGGATACAAAATGCGTCATCTTCAAAAAGTTCTTTTATTGTCCTTGGTTGTTTTATTATGTTCATGTGTAACGCAAACAGAAGTAGCCGTTAAAGATAACAGTATCATCGGCAACAAAAATGTTCATTTTATCATAGAAGATGATTTTTATGAGGATGAATTGGGAGCAGGGGATATTTTGGTACAAGCTTTTCAAGAGCATGGTTTTTCGGCCGAGCTGAAACAGGTTGGTGATGTAACCATCGAAGGGCAAAGCAGTGGCAGTGGTTTTGTGGTTGCCGATGGCTACTGGCTGACCAATCATCATGTTATTGAAAATATGAAAACTGTAACGGTGAGCGTTAACGGTCACGACTATCCTGCAAAAGTTGTGGCCAAAGATGCCGGTCTTGACCTCGCTTTGCTTAAAGCTTCCACAGGAAATTTGCCACCTTTCAAGCTTGCGCATCCGAAGATGGGGCAAGAAGTGTATGCCATAGGATTTCCTTTGACCGACCTACTTGGAGAACAAGCAAGGGTTACAACGGGTATTGTGTCAAGCATGCATGGCTATCAAGGCACGACACAGGATATTCAAATTTCGGCACCCATTCAACCCGGCAATTCGGGAGGTCCTGTGGTGACAAATGACTGGGAACTTATCGGCGTAGCTGTGAGCTCTGCTTCTACTGTAAGTAATACCAACCGTTTGGGTGTGATTCCTCAAGGTTTGAACTTTGCCGTGTCGGGTAATCATGTAAAAGGGTTTTTATTGCAAAACAATGTACCTTTATCAAGTGGGGAATATGTCAATAATCTTGAGCAAGCAGTGGCTTCAACGGGATTTATTTGGAGTGGAAGCAAAGCTTCACAAAAAAGAATATATTTCTTAGATCTCGGATATAAATATTATTGGGATTTGGGGCCTCACATCACAAACATAAACTCTCAAATATTCGATGCAAAAACAGGGGAGGTTGTTTTTCAATCCAAAACCAAAAGTATGAGAACCATGGGGGTAAAGCTTCCTTTAAAAGAAGCAGTGAAAGATATGTTGCAAGGTCTTGGATTAATACAAAAATAGAATAAGACTTGACAGGTGTTTCTTTAATGAAATAATAGACTTCTATACAAATATTTAACCATATACTATTGGGAAAAACAAATGGAAAAATCAAAAGTTTATTTTACAGATATGCGTTGCCCTGTGGGTACAAGTTTACAAAAAAAACTTGAAAAACTCATTGAAAAAGCCGGAATTGGTACTATGCCTTTGGAAGAAAAGTTTGTGGCTATAAAAATTCACTTCGGTGAACCCGGAAACCTTTCTTTCTTGCGCCCCAACTTTTCTAAAACTGTTGTGGACGTTTTACAAAAATATAAGGCAAAACCCTTTTTGACCGACTGTAACACCCTGTATGTCGGACGTCGTAAAGATGCTTTGGAGCATATTACCACTGCCTATGAAAACGGTTATTCCCCTTTCTCTACAGGCTGTCATGTTATTATCGGTGACGGTTTGAAAGGTACCGATGATATAGAAATTCCTTTGGAAGGCACAAAATACTGTAAAAGTGCACGCATCGGACGTGCAATTATGGATGCTGATGTATTTATCTCTTTGAGTCACTTTAAGGGGCATGAATTAACAGGTTTTGGCGGAGCGATTAAAAACATTGGTATGGGCTGTGGTAGCCGTGCAGGCAAAATGCACATGCATTGTGATGGCAAGCCCTCGGTCAGCCCAGAAAAATGTCGTAGTTGCGGAGTCTGTAGTAAATATTGTGCTCATGGCGCTATCAGCCATGATGAGCAAAAGAAAGCGTATATCGACCATGATAAATGCGCCGGCTGTGGGCGTTGTATGGGCGTCTGTAACTTTGACGCCATCGAACCTAAATACGATGCCAGTCCGGATACCTTGAATTACCGCATGGTTGAGTATACTAAAGCGGTTATCCAAGACAGGCCTCATTTTCACATCAGCATTGTGAACCAAGTTTCCCCTTATTGTGACTGTCATGGGGATAATGACGTTGCAGTAGTGCCCGATCTTGGTATGTTCGCAAGTTTTGACCCCGTGGCTCTCGATAAGGCCTGTATTGACGCGGTTAATGCCGCACCCGCTATGCCGGGAAGTATTATGCACGACAGCGCCTGTTCTCATGAGGGCTGTGGCTGTGAAAGCGGTAAAAAAGACCATTTTAAATCTGTTCACCCCACCACAAACTGGCGCACCCAGATTTCCCATGCCGAAGAAATCGGTATCGGAAGCGGTGATTATGAGTTGATTACAATTAAGTAAAGGGAGAGCCCCTTTTTAAAGAGTTTCCTTTTAGATGGTGTCTCAAATGAGCCTTTTTTCCTATCTCTACGTCAGATTTTACTTACTTTTCGGTCATGTACGTTAAGTACGCTCCCTTCAAAGTAAGCTCATCTTCCTTGATATAGAAAAAAATCCTAAATTTGATGACACCATCTATAACTGCTTAATAATAAAATTAGGACAGTTCATTTTGAACCGAAGCTCCTGATATGCAGAGCATGTGTTGAAACCTCTCGTTAAGCAAAAGAAGAGCACCACAAACAAAATCTAAATAAAAAAGGTCATATAGTAACGTTAGGTGAAATAACTATATGACCTTTTTTATATTAAAGTTTTTTTTGGAAAAGGGGTGGGGTTTGGGGAGGGGAAAAACGCTTTTTTGTCCACAAAAAAAGAGCTCTGCATAATTATAAACGTGGCTATAAAATTTGTATTTTTCCCAAAATTCAGACTTTGTAGCAAAATAAAATTATGCAGAGAAAGGCACAAAAATCAATCAATTAACGACAAAAACGTGGTTTTGTCTATTCTTGATTTTTGGTCGCATTTGCGATGCAAACACTCCGAAAGCCCTCGCAAAATGAATTTTGCAGAGGTCTTAAAAAAGGTTTTTCCCTTCCCCAATTAATAAAAAACTACCCCTGACTTTTATAATGGATAGCCTGCATAATACAGGCGCCAAAACAGGAGCCGCATTCATCGCAACGGCTTGAGTCGATGTGGTATTGTCCGTTTTCTTCTTTCACGGCGGAGAAGGAGCACTGATGGGTGCATTCACCGCATTGGATACAGCGGTCTTGATCTATTTCAAGCCCTTTAACTTTGATGTCCGCACCGTTATAGGAAAAGTATGTCCTTTCGAGTTTATGGTCGCGGTTTACTTTTTCAAAATCGTAGTCATAAAAATCCCCATAGCCTTTGGTGATACAGAAAACCACCATGGAGGGGTACTTTTCTTGATCTTTGATACAGAAATCAAAGAGGGGGTTATTTTTTGCTTTGATGTCTTCCATGGGTACTTCCACCACGTCTCCGGTCATACGCATGCTGTAGCCATGATCAAAAACGGGGAAGCCTTCGGCGTTGTGTTCGATTTCGGTTTTGGCGCGAAGCCCGCAAAGGGAAATTTTCTTTCCGTCTTTTAGTTGTTTATAGAAAGACTTTGTAAACATGGTCATAAAATAAAGCCCATTATCGTCGTATGCTCGTAAATGTGCTATGCGTGATTCGGGCTCACCGTGTTCGTTGATAGTGGTAAAGCTTAGACAACCTATTTTTTCAAAGGCGTTATAAATATCTTGAATGGTCATGTGAGTTTCCTTTAGCTGGTTTTTAGTAGTGTTTCCTGATAGTTGCTTATTTCTTATTATTACTGCAAGTTAGTGTATATTTATATTTCGTTTTTGTAAAGTATATAAAGTATTTAAATTGACAAAGTCAGTAAACTAAATGACTTGTTGAAAATTTTTGCCTACGCTTTTTCTTTACAAGTATTCTAAAACATACTAATCTGGCGAATATTCTTAAATGCCGACATATCTTAAGCGTTTGGCATTTAGGAGAATTCAACATAAAACGAGAGATGGATGCAGAACTTTGTTTTACAAGAAAAGACGCTTGGAGAAATTTTAGACGAAACAGTGAGTCGTTTTCCTGAGCGCGAAGCCTATATTTATCCTGATGAGGAACTACGATACACTTGGTCTGAGTTTGGCGCTGAAGTCGACAAGCTTGCCAAAGGTCTTATGGCGCACGGAGTACAAAAAGGGGAAAAGGTTGCCGCTTGGGCGCCGAATGTACACCACTGGGTTACTCTTATGTTCGCCACTGCCAAGATAGGGGCCGTGCTTATTACCGTAAATACTAACTATCGTAGTAATGAACTGAAATATTTATTAAAACAATCCCGTTGCGATAACCTGTTTCTGGTGGAAAATTTCAAAGAGCATGATTATTTGAAAACTTTGTATGAAGCTTTTCCCGAGGTGGAAGCGCAGAGTGCAGACGCTTTAAATATAACGGAAGTTCCCAATTTAAAGCGTATCGTGAATTTTAATAATCGCCCACAAAACGGCATGTTTAGCATGGACGATATTTTTAATCGTGCCGATGAAATCAGCGATGAAGCTTACAAGACAAGGCAAGCCCAAAACAACCCTCATGATGTGATCAACATGCAATACACTTCGGGAACAACAGGTTTTCCGAAGGGGGTTATGCTTAGCCATGCCAGTATCGCCAACAATGGCTATTGGATCGGAGAGCGTCAAAAATTGACAGAGTGTGACAAGGTTTGTTTACCTGTGCCTCTTTTTCACTGTTTTGGTTGTGTGCTTGGGGTGCTTGCGTGTGTAACACATGGAACTTCTATGGCTATACTGGAAAGCTTTAATCCTATTCACGCCATGAGAGCCATTCAAGAAGAAAAGTGTACTTCGTTTTACGCTGTGCCTTCTATGTATTTGGCCATGGTGGAGCACCGCCACTTTAAAGAATATGACTATTCGTCTTTGCGTACAGGTATTATGAGCGGTGCGGTTTGTCCCGAACCTTTGATGCGCCGTGTGCTTAATGAAATGAACATGAAGGAAATAACCATTCCGTACGGTTTGACAGAAAACTCTCCTGTTATGACTATGACAAGCACCGATGAAGAAATTGAAGACCGTTGTGCTACTGTAGGCTATGCTTTGCCCGGAATTGAAGTGGTGATTATGGATCCCGATAACGGTCAAATCTTGCCGGCCAATAAAACCGGTGAAGTTTGTTGTCGTGGCTACAGCGTGATGAAAGGTTATTACGATAATGAAGAGGCCACCAAAGAATGTATTGATGCGGAAGGCTGGCTTCATTCGGGTGACCTTGGGATTATGGACGAGCGCGGTTACTTGCGTATTACAGGACGAATCAAAGACATGATTGTGCGTGGGGGTGAAAATATTTATCCTCGTGAGATTGAAGAGTTCTTACTCCAAATGCCTCAAGTGAAAGATGTGCAAGTGGTGGCTATTCCTTCCCGTCGCTACGGTGAAGATTTGGGAGCCTTTATTTTACCCAAAGAAGGCGAAACCGTACGCCCCGAAGATGTGCGTGAATTTGCCAAAGGTAAAATTGCGTGGCATAAAATTCCTCGCTATGTTGCCTGTCTTGATGCCTATCCACAAACCGCCAGTGGTAAGATTCAAAAATATAAATTACGTGAACTTGCCCTTTCTTTGTTTGATATAAAAGAGTAGAGAGTAAAAGAGTAAGAGAGTGAGAGATATTGGGAGGGGGAAAACCTTTTTTGTGAACAAAAAAGCGTTTTCCCCCTCCCAA
>CAYJOY010000035.1:0-11563 GCA_964371885.1 uncultured Lentimicrobiaceae bacterium
CCAAAAAGAGAGAGGGTACGCTACGTGAACACACCCTCTCTTTTTTATTTGTGAAAAATTTCGCGAGATTATAACGGAAGATTATCGTGTTTTTTCGCTGGATTCTCTAAGCGTTTGCTTTTAGTAGACTCTAAGGCTCTAATAATTCTGAAACGGGTATTTCTTGGTTCAATAACGTCATCAATATAACCATAACTTGCAGCCACGTATGGATTAGCAAAGGCATTTCTATATTCTGTTTCTTTTTGAACTAATAATTTTTCTTTTTCAGCAGGATCGGTAACGGCAGCAATTTCTCTACCATTTAAGATTTCTACAGCACCTTTTCCACCCATTACTGCAATTTCAGCAGATGGCCATGCGTAATTAACATCGCCACGTAAGTGTTTAGAACTCATTACGCAATATGCGCCACCATAATTTTTACGGAGGATAACGGCAATTTTAGGAACGGTACATTCGCCATAAGCAAATAATAATTTCGCCCCGTGATTAATTAAGCCACCATACTCTTGACCCGTACCAGGAAGGAATCCTGGAACATCTATTAAAGTAACGATTGGAATATTGAATGCGTCGCAGAAACGGATAAAACGTGCCCCTTTTCTAGAAGAGTTAATATCAAGGACACCTGCTAAATATTTAGGTTGGTTAGCCACAATACCTACACTTTTACCATTAAAGCGGGCAAAACCTACCACGAGGTTTGGAGCAAAATTGGCATGAACTTCAAAGAAGTCGCTATCATCAACAATAGTAGCAATAATCTCTTTTACATCGTATGGTTTGTTTGGATTGTCGGGAATAATTTGGTTTAAGAAATCATCCATTCTGTTTATTGGGTCTTCGGTAGGCACTATTGGCGACTCTTCCATATTATTAGAAGGGATATAGCTCAACAATTTACGAAGCATTTCAATGCCCACTTCTTCGTTCTCTACTGCAAAATGTGCTACCCCCGATTTGGTCGAGTGCATCATAGCACCACCTAAATCTTCGGTTGTAACATCCTCGTTAGTAACTGTTTTTACCACTTTAGGGCCTGTAACAAACATGTAGCTTGTATTTTTGGTCATCATGATAAAGTCGGTTAATGCTGGCGAATATACAGCACCACCTGCACATGGCCCGAAGATAGCAGAAATTTGAGGAACAACTCCAGAAGCTAAGATGTTACGTTGGAAAATTTCCGAATAACCCGCTAACGAGTTAACACCTTCTTGAATACGTGCACCACCCGAATCGCAGAAACCGATAACAGGAGCACCCATTTTCATAGCTTGGTCCATCACTTTGCAAATTTTGTTGGAAACGGTTTCCGACAACGAGCCTCCGAAAGTGGTAAAATCTTGAGAGAAAACGTATACTAACCTACCCTCTACTGTACCATAACCCGTAACTACACCATCAGACAAATATTTATCTTTCTCTAATCCGAAATTTGTACAACGGTGTGTAACAAACATGTCGAATTCTTCGAAGCTGCCTTCATCTAAGAACATTAAAATTCTTTCTCTTGCAGTAAATTTTCCTTGCGAATGTTGTTTCTCAATTCGTTTTTCCCCACCTCCGATACGAGCTTGCTCTCTCTTTTTTAGCAACTCATTGATTTTTTCTTGCATACTCATATTAACAAAATATTAAAGTAACTATCTTATATTGTTTATATTCCGAATAAATAGAACTATTTATTTCAGCCCGCAAAATTACATTTTTTTTTAAGCCAATTCCGCATTTATTATATTTTTATTTTATTTGCAAGCGAATTAACAAAAACGGCGATTCTGCAAGCGCGAAAATTTCTGAAATATATTTTATTATTAAAGAAAGATAATCTATTTTTTTTATTAATAATCAAACAATTACACTTTTTCTTTTAGAAAATTTTCATTACAGAGAGAGGTAGAATTCGCATCCCCTATAGCTTATCCTCATCCTTTATTTTCAACATAATGTATACGGGCAAGTGGTCGGAGTAACCTCCAATGTATCGTGGACCTAAATAGGTGCGAAAATTTTTCACCCCTCCATATTTTTCATCAGGGACAAGGAGGAATGGCGGGGCAAAAACAAACGCTTTTTGCGGCCGTAGCTGATAATTACTATTTGAATGAAAGAAATTGCCCGTTACAATAATCTGATCTAAAGCCCCCCAAAACTCTTTGTTTTTATGGGTTCCTATCCCCTGCTCTTCTACTAAATTTTCCATTAAATTGATGAGTGCATTGGGGTCTGTTTTTACCTTGCTTGTTTGAAGATATTCTTTAAAGCTTTCATCATGTGGATAATCATTAAAATCGCCAGTAATAATAATTTGCGCATTAGGGGTTTCTTTTAGAATAGCCTCTACTTTATGTCGCACAAATGCAGCATAATAATTTCTTTTAGGAATGGTGGCTGCCGCGCCACTATATCTCGAAGTCCAATGGTTCACCAATAAATGGAGCGAATCGTGGGCATTAACATGTCGTATCTTCAAATATAAAACGTCTCTATTTTTAGTGGAGGGTTCAAATGGAAAAACAACAGTAAGAGGTTCGCTGTGTAGAATTTCCACTTTCGATTTTCGGTATAAAACGGCTAAATCAATCCCGCGGCTATCTGGCGAATCGTAATGGACAATTTCGTAATCGAAGGCTTTTAGTGGCGTTGTATTGCAAAGGCGCTCTAAAACATATCGGTTCTCTACTTCTGCTAATGCCACAACGTCGGGGAGAGAGAAATCGTTCATTGCCATAATAACCTTTGAGATGCCTATCACTTTTTTCGACAATTTACTATATCCCCATCTATTAAATCCATCTACAGTAAACGAATCATCATTCGTGAGCGAGTCGTTGCTCGGATCGAACAAGTTTTCTACATTATAGAAAGCCACAAACAACAACGAGTCGCTAGGAGTTGTACAAAATGTTATTTTTGCACAAAAAAGGAGAAAAACAGGAAGAAAAACGCGCATTTTAGTAGTATTAGTTTGGACATGAGTAGGTCCGTTAAACATCATTTATTCATCAACTTACATAATAACGACGTGCGCATTACATTATTGTTAATGAGCTATGAGTTACGTAATAAATGTGCGTTATTTTTTACGCGCTACTAAAAGAAAGAGTCAATAGGAATGGTAATTGTAGTGTTGGCGCTTACCTTTACTAACGATTTTTTATAGTTCGGCATCTTTACACCATTAGAAAAGCCATAAGGCTCCTTTGGGATATGCATTCTGTTGGCATCTAACTTTTTATTGTTATTTTCATCGTGAAAAGCGGTAACGGCATACTCGCCAACTGGCACAGAGAAAGTGGCTGTTACGCTTCCTTCAACAGCTTTTATCATTTTTGCCATGTATGGTTCTTCTTCCGAAAGCCACTTATCCTCATCGTTGCAAAGGGCTATTAATATGGAACCGTCGGTGCTCTCAATATTGGTTATTTTAACGGTTAAAGTTACGGTATTCTGTGCAGATATGGCCATAAATGCAAGAAAAAAAAGGGGGATAAATAGAAGTTGTTTCATTTTTTTATAAGATCTGAATTCAAAATACTTTTGCAAAAAATTAAGAAAAATATAGACTTAATTCTGGCCGCAAAAATAACAATTTTTCTATTTAAAGATCTTTTCATCGAAAAAAAAATTAAACATCCCTATTTCGACGCAACTTCTTTGTTACAAAAAAAGAAAAAATCATCTTATATAATAATAGGTACAATTTAAATGAAGTAATTTCGTTAGTAGTCGGTTAAAAAAGAGTATAATTTAAAATAACAAAACAAATGAAAAAACTATCATCATTAATGACATTAATTATGATGTTTGTTATCAGCAGTTTATCTGCACAAACACCAGATGCCATTATTAAACAAGACCCGAACGTTAAGATTGGGAAATTAGACAACGGATTAACTTATTACATTCGTGAGAACAATAAGCCAGAAGATCGCGTAATTATGCGTATTGTGGTGAACGCAGGTTCGATGCAAGAGACGGATGCACAAGTTGGGTTAGCGCATTTTGCTGAGCACATGGCATTTAACGGCATTGAGGGTTACCCAGGGAACACAATGATTGATGAGCTTCAAAAAATTGGTGTTTCGTTTGGTCGCCAAATTAATGCGTACACCTCTTTCGACGAAACCGTTTATGAAGTAACACTTCCTACCGATGATTCGAAAAACATTGAGATGGGGATGAACATTTTAAAAGGTTGGGCGAATGGTATTTTATTCGACAATAAAGAGATTGACCAAGAGCGTGGCATTATTGTTGAAGAGTACAGAACTGGTTTAGGTGCCGACGACCGTATGCGTAAACAGTGGTTCCCAGTAGCTTTTAACGGATCTCGTTATGCAGAACGCTTGCCTATTGGAACTTTAGAAAACATCCAAAATTTTGAGTACCAAACTATAAAAGATTTCTACGCAGAGTGGTATCGTCCAGATTTACAAGCGTTAATTATTGTTGGAGATATTGATGCTGAGCAAATTGAAAGAGAAATTAAAGAGAAATTTACAGCTATTCCTAAAAGAGAAAATTCTCAGCCAAAAATTATATATGAAATTCCTGATAACAAAGAACCTTTAGTTGCTATTTGTACCGATAAAGAGGCACGCGGAAGCCAATTTATGGTATTCAGAAAATTTGATGAGTTTACTATGAAAACAGAAGGCGACTTCAAAAAAATGTTAGCTATTGACCTTTATAACATGATGTTATCGTCGAGATTTGCTGAGTTACAACAAAAAGCCGACTGCCCATTCTTAGGAGCAAGCAGCGGTTACGGTGCATTTATTGGCAGCTGCGATGTATATATGGGTAGCGGTGCAGCTAAAGAAGGAAGAGTAATTGAATCTTTACAAACTATTCTTAGAGAAGACTATAGAGTTCTTAAACACGGTTTTGTACAAACGGAGTTCGACCGCGCTAAAGAAGAAATTCTTTCTAGATATGAAAGAGCAGCTAACGAAGCCGACAAAACAGAATCGATGAGCTTTACCGAAGAATATGTACAACATTACTTAAAAGGAGCACCTATTCCTGGAGCTAAAAGAGAGTTTGTTTTTGCTAAAAGATATTTACCACAAATTACACTAGAAGAGGTGAACGCTTTTGCTAAAGAGTGGATTATTGCCGACAACCTAGTAGCTATTGTAATGGCTCCAGACAAAGAAGGTGTGCAAGTACCTACTAAAGAAGAGGTTTTAGCCGTTATTAACGACAAATCGTTAATGGAAGTTGAAGCATACGTAGATACATACAAAGAAAAAGAGATAGTAGATAAAACCACCTTAACCAAAGGAAAAGTAGAAAGCACTAAAGAGTTAACAGTTATTGGTGCTAAAGAATTAACTTTATCGAACGGAATAAAAGTGATTTTAAAACAAACTACTTTTAAAAATGATGAAATTCAGTTTAGCGCAATTAGTAAAGGGGGAGCAAGTTTATACCCTGTTGAAGACCTTCCTTCGTTAAATTTTGCCACTCAATTACTTGACCGGGCTGGGTTAGGAGAGTTAGATCTGCTTTCGTTACAGAAAAAACTACAAGGAAAACAAGTATCTTTATCTCCATATATCTCAACTATGGAAGAGGGAATGTCGGGTTCTTCTACTCCTAAAGATTTAGAAACATTCTTCCAAATACTTCATGCTCAATTTACAGCACCTCGTCACGACCCATCGGTAAGAGAATTAGTAATTTCAGAAACAGCGGAAGGTTTAAAAATGATTAACGCTATGCCTAAATATAAATTCATTGGTAAATTAATGGAAGAAGCAACTCAAAACAACCCTTATGCAAAAACACAATTAAGCTTTACTGATGATTATTTGAAACAAGTAGACTACGAACGCGCATTCCAAATTTATAAAGAGCGTTTTGCTAATCCTGCCGATTTCACATTTATATTTGTAGGAAACTTCGATGAGAAAGCATTAACTGAATACTTAGAACTTTATGTAGGATCGTTAAAAACAACGGCTGAAAGAGAAAACTACAAAGATGTTAAAATAGAATTCCCTAAAGAATCGGTAACAAAACAAGTATACGCTGGACTAGAAGAACAAAGTACCATTGCTGAAATTTGGAATAACGATTTTGAAAACACAAAGAAAAATAAAATGATTGTAGATCAAATTTCTGAAGCATTACAAATAGAACTTATAGAGGTAATTAGAGAAAAAATGAGTGCTACTTATTCTCCAATGTTACAAATGGACTACGAAACACAACCTAAAACATCTTTTACTACCATGGTTATGTTAGATTGTAAGCCAGATAACACTGACAATATCCTAGAAAATGTGGAAAAAATATTAGCTTCTTTCAAAAAGAAAGGTCCTAAACCAGCTACTTTAGTAAAAGTGAAAGAACAAATGATCTCTGCTCGTCAAACAGGAATGGAGAAAAACGGTTTCTGGATAGGCTATATTAACGGCACTTACTATTACGATTTAGACATTAACAGAATCAACACTTACGAAGATGATGTTAATATTATTACTAAAAATGATATTATTGACTTTATGGAGCAATACTTCAATATAGAACATTCATTACGTATGGATTTATATCCAGAAGCGATGAAGAAATAATAATTGAAAAACTATTTTTCATCAAAAAAAGAGACGGGGATTACCTCGTCTCTTTTTGTTTGATAAAACATCAATTATTAAGATTATTTTTGTACTTTTGCAAGTTAAATTTAACCCAATTTTATTATGTTTTGTTCAAAATGTGGAACCCAAGTGCCGGTAGGAAATCCTTTCTGCTCGTCGTGTGGTCAAAATGTTGACCCAACTGCTCAAGTTAATGAGGTAAATTGCGATTATGGAGCGCGTCCTCCTAAGCCAGATTCGTACTTAGTATGGGCTATTTTGGTTACTATACTGTGTTGTCTCCCCTTAGGTGTTGTGAGTATTGTACAGGCTGTAACCGTAAATAACAGATACGATGCTGGCGATTATGAAGGCGCAAAGCGTGCGTCGAGAAGTGCCAAAAATTGGACAATATGGAGCGCTATTATTGGAGTAGTTGGTGGAATTATTTATTGCATTTGTGTTTTTGCTCTAGGTTTGGCAGGTGCTTTAATTTAAGGGGACTTCTAATAATAGATCGTAACCAATAGCGCTTTCCCTTATTACATGAAGTTGAGACTCATTATCCTCATCTTACTTGGTATTACTCTTTTGGTGGGGCTGCTCATTATATACACTACGATAGACCCAGATGCATCGGTGCTGTTTCCTAAATGCCCCTTTTTAATGCTCACAGGTTTAGAGTGTCCTGGATGTGGTTCGCAACGCACCATTCACGCAATGCTCAACGGCGAATGGCTTAATGCACTCAAAACAAACCTACTGGTAGTTCTTGTATTTCCTTACCTCTTTATTGCTATTGCCTCGCTCCTACTAAAATCGCGTTTTGTTGCTGCGCAGCGCATTTATGAGGCACTTACTGGAACTATAGCCACCTATTTATTTGCGCTCGTTTTTATACTGAGTTTTATATTGAAAAATGTATTCTAATTTCGGATTAGCTATACTGTTGCAATACCTCGAGCACTGCTGCAAAATTCTGGCGTCCAAAGCCTATGCGGAGGAATTTCCCCTCATACTCGAACATCTCCGATGGCACCGTCATAATACCAGTAGTGGCTACAAGATGGTTGCTAAATGCTAAGGCACTCCCCGAGGTGTTAATGGGAAGAAAAGCTACCGACCCTCCTTGAGGGGCAATGAATTTTGAGAATAGCGATTGCCCTGAATTGAAATAGTGAGTAAAGAGTTTTATATTTTTTCTAATTTTTGCAATATTAGGGAGCATGAATTGCTCCGAGTGGTTTAGCGCTATGATAGAGAGCATCTCTGAAGGGGCACTAGAACAAATACTGAGGTAATCTTTGAACGAGCCCACTCTCCGTAGCAATTCTTCGTCTTGCGATACAAACCACCCTATTCTTAGCCCTGCCAAACCAAACGATTTGGCCATTCCCCAAAGCGAGATCCCCTTTTCGTAGCTATTGGCTATCGGTTGCATCGTTTCATCCTCATCACTCATGGTTAGCCCGCGATACATCTCATCGGAATAGATGTAAATATGATGTTCGCGCGCAATAGCCACTAACTCCTCTATTTCTTGGTTGCTTAACATGGCACCCGTTGGGTTGTGGGGAAAATTAATAACAATAAGTTTGGTATTTGGGCGGATCAATTTCCTAAGGTTTTCGAGTTCGAAATGCCAATTCTCTTCATTGGGTTTCCAGAACGAAAGGTTGCAGTTTAGCGAGTTAATGGTTTCGTAAAGCGACTGATAGCTTGGCGACATTACAATGGCATGGTCGGCATTTGTTAGCAGCACATTCATTAACACAAACGCCAATTCGCCTGGCGAGCCCACTAACACATGGTTTGGGTTGAGTTTTGGGGAATAGTGTTGTAAAATAGCATCTTTTAACAGTGGGTGCCCCGTGCTTTCGGTATAGCCCAACATTAGGTGGTTCCATAACTCTTTTTCGCTTTGGGTAGCACAGCTAAGCACATAATCCATACTGTAACCATCGCAATCGGAACTTGAAAGCAGATATTTAGCAGTAAACTCATGGATTGCGAAATAACGTTCTAATTTAAAATCTCTTATTTTCATTTTTGTAATATACTCCTTTGCTAGGCAATTATTTTGTTATTTACTATGCATCGCTACCAATTCATTAGCTTTGGCCACCGCTGCCACTATGTGAGGGAAGATGTGCTCTTCGCCAATTTCGGCAGCTAATCCTGTTTTTACCAGCGTTTGTTTTACTTCGTCGCGAACGCCCGATAATATGATTGTGATTCCATCTTTTTGAGAACGCTGACAAAGATTTTTCAGGTTCTTTGTTCCTGTAGAATCTATTAACGGCACTTTTCGCATTCTTATAATACGGACGCAAATATCGGTATTTCTACTTCTGTCGAGTTCGTCTAACCTTGAGGCAAGCCCAAAGAAGAATGGCCCATCAATCTCATACACCTCTATCTTTTTATGAATTTCGAGTTCTTCAATCTCGGCATGCATCCCTATTTCATCGTTTTCGGTAGCTATAATTTTATTATCTGATAAAATTTTGATATTCGATGTTTCCGATATTCTTTTCACAAATAGTATAATAGCCAACACCACGCCCACTTCAATAGCCACCGTTAGGTCGATGATTACGGTTAGAAAGAAGGTAATAAGCAACACTGCCACGTCGGTTTTATCGCCTTTTAGGAGGTCTCTAAAGGTGCGCCATTCGCTCATGTTGTACGACACAATTATTAATATAGCAGCGAGGCACGAGAGGGGAATATGAACGGCATAAGGGAGGAGGAACAAGAAAATAAGTAACAACACTATAGCATGTACAATGCCCGCTACAGGGGTTCTTCCCCCGTTATTAATATTGGCCATTGTGCGCGCAATGGCACCTGTAGCAGGAATTCCTCCAAAAAGAGGGGTAATTACATTCGCAACCCCTTGTCCTATAAGTTCGGTATTGGCATGATGCTTTTTGCCTGTTACCCCGTCGGCAATCATTGAGGCCAATATCGATTCAATGGCACATAAAATGGCAATAGTAAAAGCTGGTGAAAAGAGCTCTTTTACTGTTTCGAAAGAGATATTTGGGAAAGTGGGGGCAGGGAATGTCATCCCTTCATTAAGTGATGGGAATTTTTCGCCAATGGTTAAGAGTTGTACGCCAAACGATGGTAAGAGTAACGATGCTATAATGCCGATAGCAATAGCGACGAGCGAACCTGGAATGGCTTTGGTGAAACGAGGGGTAATAATAATGGCAAGTAAGCATACAAAACCGAGTGCCGTTTCGTAAAAATTGATAGTGTTAAGGTGCTGAATATAAACGCTCCACTTTTCAAAAAAACCAGAAGGAACTTCTGCAATGGAAAGGCCAAAGAACTCTTTAATTTGTGTGGAAAAAATTACCACTGCAATCCCCGAAGTAAACCCCACAACAATGGGATATGGGATAAATTTGAGAACACTTCCAAACTTAAAGATCCCAATAAGAATGAGCATGACCCCCGACATGATGGTGGCTATCATGAGGCCACCAGTACCAAATTCGGCAAC
Source organism: uncultured Lentimicrobiaceae bacterium (assembly GCA_964371885.1). Classification (GTDB taxonomy): domain Bacteria; phylum Bacteroidota; class Bacteroidia; order Bacteroidales; family WCHB1-69; genus CAYJOY01. The sequence continues at coordinate 10,108 of CAYJOY010000035.1, forward strand.
AATGCCATACACTATCACAATAAATGCCCCAGTAGGACCTCCTATAAGGTGATTTGAGCCACCCAATAATGAGATTAAGAAACCTGCAATTATAGCAGTAATAAGCCCTTGCTGTGGGGTTACCCCTGAAGCAATTCCAAAAGCAATAGCTAGTGGTAGCGCAACAATTCCTACCACAACCCCCGCAATTAAGTCGGAAATAAAATCTTTTTTTGAATATTGTTTAAAGTTTTCGAGAATTTTGGGAGCGTAATCAATTTTCATTCTTAGCTTTATTTTGTATTTAGTGTGATTGTATTTTATTATAATTTTGTTTATAGCTAAAACTAAAAAGGCAAACAATTAATTGTTTGCCTTTTTAGTTTTATAGAATGTCAATTAGTCGTTATCTTCTTCCAAAATGATAAACGTTCCATCAAGCATTATTTTCAGGGTTAGTTCGTGGTCGCCCATTTCCATTTCAACTACATAGTATTCTTCTTGTGAATTTTCTACTAATTCAACATCGTCTATCTCGTAAGAAGCATATTCCGTAGCAGCTAAAGTTTCGGTTACAAATGTTGGAATATTATTGTCTTCAAATTCTGTAACAGTTTCTACCCAAACACCAGCTCCAGTAAATGTTAACTCCTTGATAAGTCCTTCATGAAGGATGTCTATTTCTATCATTCCGTCATCATTATCTCTATCCACTATTATTGCACCTGGATACTGCGTATTAATGAAGTTAGTGATAGCTTCAGGAAGATCGGTTGGCAACATATCCGAGTTGTCATCATCGTCGTTATCATTATCAATAACAGCACCAATAAGTGTTCCATCTGGAAGGTATCTAAGTTCTACCTCTTCACCTGTTGCCTCATTTTCTACTTCAATAACATACACTATTTGCATATCTAAACGGGTAACCTCTTCTACATCGTCAATTGTCCAAGTAGCCCATTCGCTTGCTTCGAAGGCGGTACGTACAGCCTGAGGAAGAGCAGTGTAAGGAATATCTGTATCGGTCATATACCAATCGCCATCATCGTCAAGCCATACCACAACAGTTTCGCTGCCACTTTTGAAAGTAGCTACATTATAACCTCCTTGGGTAGTCCAAGTTACATCGGTAGCATCTGGATACATTGTACTGAACGCTGATTTATAAGCTGGTTCGTTTTCTGCTTTATCACAACTTTGGAAAAACATTGCCCCTGCTATGAGTGCAACTACAAAAAATTTTCTTTTCATACTTTATTTCAGTTTTATTAACTTCCCATTTTTGTCGAAAGAAATCCCACAACTCGACAAAAACGATGTTAGCTGGCAAAACTACCTAAAAAAACAATACCAATAGCATCACCGACTATTTTTTAACATTTTTTCACATATCATATATAAAACAATTGTTTACAAACAAATACAAATATTTCAAATTCTATTTCACTTATATTAACCCTGCAACTTAGGGCAA
>CAYJOY010000036.1:0-11529 GCA_964371885.1 uncultured Lentimicrobiaceae bacterium
TCCTACACTATTCCGCAACGATAACAACCGTCATATCTCACAAATTACCAAAACGGTAGTAAGTAGTACCAACTCTCCATGGCTATCATCATTCAAACAAGGAGAGATGCACCAAGTGGCCATTAGTCATGGTGAGGGAAAATTTGTAATTTCCGATGAATGTGCGCAAACGTTATTTAACCAACAGCAAGTAGCCTTCCAATACTGCGATTTTACGGGCGAACCTAGTATGGAACTGCCACACAACCCTAATGGTTCGTCGTTTGCTATTGAGGGTATTGTTTCGCCATGCGGGCTAATATTAGGTAAGATGGGGCACAGCGAACGCAAAGGGGAAAATCTATATAAGAATATATATGGCAACAAAACCCAAGACATTTTTAGCAACGCTGTTAGTTATATTGCTAAATTACTGTAACCAAAGCTTTTATTGCCTAATTTACAAGTATTCACACTTGAATACATAAATAAAAAAAGAGGGTATGCTGTATGCACGCCCTCTTTTTTTATTTAATAATTGTTATAGACTAGTAAGCAACACCTTGATCAATCATTGAGTCGGCCACTTTGATGAAACCTGCAACATTAGCACCTTTTACATAGTTAATATAACCATCTTTTTCAGTACCGTATTTTACGCAATTTTCGTGGATGTTGTCCATGATTCCGTGTAATTTAGCATCTACCTCTTCGCGAGACCAAGCTAATTTCATTGAGTTTTGGCTCATTTCAAGACCAGAAACTGCAACACCACCAGCATTAGCTGCTTTACCAGGAGCGAAAGAAACTTTTTGTGCTTGTAGGTAAGTAACTGCATCAGCAGTACATCCCATGTTAGAAGTTTCAACTACGTATTGGCAACCGTTAGCTACTAATAGCTCAGCGTCTTCTTTATTTAATTCGTTTTGGATAGCGCAAGGGATAGCAATGTCAACTTTAGCTTCCCAAGGTTTTTTACCTGCAAAGAATTTTGCACTTGGATATTTGTCGGCAAAAGGAGCCACTACATTGTTGCGTGTAGCTAATAACTCTTCCATGCAAACAATTTTCTCGCCAGTAATACCATCTTCATCTAGGATATATCCATCAGGACCAGAAATAGCTACAACTTTAGCACCTAGCTCTTCTAGTTTAAGAGCAGCACCCCAAGCAACATTACCATAACCTGATAAAGCAACACGTTTACCAACAATAGTATCGTTTTTAGCAGCTAACATTCCTTGTAAGAAATAGATTGCACCAAAACCAGTAGCTTCAGGACGGATTAAAGAGCCACCCCAGTTTAAGCCTTTACCTGTTAAAACGCCAACATGGTGTCCACGTAATCTTTTATATTGTCCATACATGAAACCAATTTCACGACCACCAACACCGATGTCGCCAGCAGGAACGTCAGTTTCTGGCCCAATGTATTTTTGTAATTCTGTCATGAAAGATTGGCAGAAGCGCATAACTTCACCCTCTGATTTTCCAGTTGGATCGAAGTCTGAACCACCTTTACCACCGCCCATAGGAAGAGTAGTTAAAGAGTTTTTGAAAGTTTGCTCAAAAGCTAAAAATTTCATAGTATCTTGGTTCACTGCTTTGTGGAAACGACAACCACCTTTATATGGCCCAATTGCCATGTTGTGTTGCACGCGGAAACCACGGTTCACTTGAATTTTACCTGCATCATCAACCCAAGTAACTTTGAATTGTAATACTCTCTCTGGCTCAAGAATACGTTCAACAATTGAATATTTATCGTATTTTGGATTTTCGTTAACGAAGTCAACGATAGTCTCTAATACTTCTTTAGCAGCCTGAATGTATAGAGGTTGCGCTGGGTTTTTTGCTTCTAAATCGGCAATAATTTTGTGTAAATCCATAATATATTTTTTTTAAATGTTTATTAAAATTACGCGGCAAAAGTAGTAATATTTTAATAAATAATAGTTCTTGAATGCATTTTTTTTGCGCAATTTTACACAAATTATTGCGCTTGTAATCAAATATTTAACAATTCCTCCTCTGTCGTAAGGCATCAAAAGAGAGAAAAAGAGTTATTTTTCTTTATAATTATTGGAATAAAATATATAAAAAAAGAGATGCTGACTCCATTGGCAACATCTCCTTTTAAACTCAAGAATTGGAGTCGTTAATTACGAGCTTCTCTTAACGCTTTTTTTGCTTTTCGTTTTTCTCCAAATGAGGCAAAACTTGCGTACAATATTGGAATTAAAACGAGTGTAATAAGGGTAGAGAATGAGAGCCCCCAGGCAATGGTCATACCTAAAGAGTTCCACATTTCGGCACCTTCACCTTTACCTAATGCCAACGGGAGCATCCCTAACACGGTGGTAATGGTGGTCATGAGGATTGGGCGTAAACGGGAGCGCCCCGAGGTTACAACTGCTTCGCGGATAGACATGCCGCGCTCTCTACAAAGGATAATGTAATCTATTAATACAATACCGTTTTTCACTACGATACCAATTAACATTAAGGCTCCTAGCACTACCATAATCCCCATTGCGGTGTTAGTAGCGGCAAGCCCTATAAATACCCCTGTAAACGCAAAAGGGATAGAGAACATAATCACAAATGGATAGACGAACGACTCGAATTGCGAAGCCATTACTATATATATTAATATTACAATAAGTACCATTAGTAGCATTAGGTCTCCAAACGACTCTTGTTGATCTTCAAATGTTCCTGTAATATCGGTCGATACACCTACTGGTCTTTCTATCTCATTGAGAATGGTCATGGTTTCTGCCGCTATTTCACTTAACGCAACATCGCCACCCACAATACCTATTACTTCCACCATCCTTTCACGGTCTTTTCGCTCAATATTAGGTGGATTTAACCGCTCTACTACTTCCCCTAAGTCGCGCACTTTAAATGCTTTGCCTTGTTGGTTATACACGGTAATATTTTCAATAGATTCTTCCTTATCACGAAACTCTGGGGCGTAGCGCACTTTGATGAAATACTCATCACCATCTTCACGATAGTAGGAGGCAATAGCGCCATTGAAACGGTTTTGAATATAAGAAGATACGGTGGCTAAGTTCAACCCATTTTCTGCTAATTTTCTTCTGTCAAAATCGACTTGAAGTTCAGGAGCATACTCCGATCTACTAATATTCACCTCGGTACATCCATGAATGGTGCGCATTTTTTCGGCAACTTCTGCCGCATATTTATCGGTAGTGGCAAAGTCGTAGCCGTACACCTCAACGGTTACATTACTTTGTCCTCCCATGCCACCATTTCCTACGGTTACGGCATAAGTGTTTACTTCGGGATATTGTTTTAAGTCGCTACGGATACCATCGGCAATAACGGCGATACCACGCTCACGCTCTGTTTTTTTAGAGAGTCTTGTGGTAAAACTTATAATGTGCGTTCCATTATCTTGTAGACGTGCCCACGTATTATTTTCGTCGGGTTGCCCTACCGAGAAGTTACTACTCTCTATTTCAGGATATTTTCGTTGCATTTCCTCTTGGAATTCGAGCGCAAAGGCACGGCTTATCTCCATGCGGGTACCAATAGGTAACTCCACCACTACTCCAATACGGGCATTGTCTTGAATAGGAAAAAACTCAGATGGAATAATCCGCATTAACATAGTAGAGCCTACAAATATAATAACGGCCGTTAATATCACCACAAATTTACGAGAGACTGCCCAGTTTAAGAACCTTCCATATCCTCGGTCTAGTTTATCTAAAAATCTTTCAAAAGGGTCGAAAATAAAGGCAAACCATTTAGGACGTGAAGCATTTTGTTTTAACATATAGGCCGACATCATTGGTGTTAACGTTAGAGCGGCAATGGTAGAAATGGTAATTACCACACTCACAATCCAACCCATTTGACGGAATAAAATTCCCGACATCCCTTGTAACATGGTTAATGGAAGGAATACCACTAACAGTACTAAAGTGGTAGCAATAACCGATAACGACACCTCGCTGGTAGCAAATACCGCTGCCGATTTAGGCTTACTTCCTCTATCAATGTGTTTACTAATATTCTCCAATACCACAATGGCATCATCTACCACCATACCAATGGCAATACTTAATGATGAAAGGGAGATTACGTTAAGGGTATTTCCAGAAACCAACAGGTATATAAACGCTGCTATTAATGAAACAGGAATGGTAACAGCAATAATGAATGTGGCACGCCATCTTCCTAAAAATAACATTACTACCAATATTACTAATGCTAAAATAATGATAATTGACTGCTGTAAACTTTTAATGGTATTGATGATACTTTCCGATGTGTCGAAAATAGTATGCATTTTAATATCGGGAGGCAACGTTTTTTGTAGTGAGGGGAGCATCTCGTTGATTTTGTTGGCAATCTCCACCGAGTTAGCACCTGATTGTTTTTGTATTACAATGGTTGCCCCTTGTTTTCCATTGGTATACGATTCTTGCAATCTTTCTTGAATCGTATCTTTTACCACGGCTACATCACGCAGGTATACATTTTGATTATTGCGACTTCCTACAACAATATCATTCAGTTGTGCAGCCTCGTCAAATTCTCCTTCTACGCGCATGGCAAAGGTTTGCGAACCCATATCGATAGTACCGAGTGGAAGGTTCATGTTTTCCATTCTAATCTTATCGGTAATTTGCTCTATGCTTAGGTTGTAAGATTCTAATTTATTAGGATCGCAATAAACATAAATTTCGCGTTGAGGTGCTCCCGATATAGAAACGGTTCCTACTCCGCTAATACGACTTAATGGCGATGCTACCCCGTCATCTAATATTTTATATAACGAATTGGTGCTCTCTACACTTTCTACCGAAAGCATCATAATAGGAATATCTTCGGCGCTGAATTTGAAAAGGTACGGTTTTTCCACGTTGTCGGGTAGCATTGGGGTTACCATATCTAACTTGTCGCGCACATCGTTGGTCGCTTCGTCAATATCTATTCCATATTCAAATTCGAGTGTAATTACGGCGTAGTCTTCACGAGAGTCAGAGGTAATATGCTCTAGGTTACTCACGGTTGTAAGCACGTTTTCGAGCGGTTTAGTTACGTTATTTTCAATATCGGAAGCAGAGGCGCCATCGTAAGTGGTAAATACCATAATGGTATTACTCCCCAAATCGGGAAGGAAATCGATGGCTAGCTTCGATAGCGAATATATCCCTATAATAGCCACGGCTACGTATATTAACGCGGTGGTTATCGGTTTTTTAACAGATTTTGCAAATATACTCATTGTTATTATCTATCTAAAATTATTATTCCACCACGCGTACTGCGGTTTTGTCTTTTAATTTTGTAAGCGAAGTTACAGCAATTTTATCTCCTACATTCACTCCTGAAAGGGCAACATAGTAAGTATCGACTCTAGTACCTAGCGTTACTTTTGTGTATTTAACCGTTCCATCATTTTGTAATACAAATACATATCTATCTGCACTACCTGGCTGTTTTACAATGGCTCTATCGGGAATAAGTACGCAGTTTTGGTCGCCCGTATTAAACTGCACTTGACTATACATTCCAGGGCGCAAACGCGTATTGCTGTTCGGAATAGTTACCTCAACTGGGAAAGTGTGTGTGCTAGCATCTAGGGTTGGGTAAATTAGGCTTACAATCCCTTCAAACACCTCTCCTTTAAATACATCAACGGTTACATCTACTTTCATCCCTTTTGTTACATCGGTGTATTGGCTTTCAGAAACATTAATGATGAGTTTAACTGGTTTAATTTGTTGCACTTGTAAGATTGCATTTCCACTGTACAAGTCGCCGCTGTCGTAGTTACGAGCAGTTACCACGCCACTAATAGGGCTTATTAGTTGGGTATTTTCCACTAAATTATTGTAAATTGTTTCAGCTACTTCTAATTGTGTTTTCACGTCATCCCATTCCGATTTCGACATCCCACCAACTTGATATAATTCGTCCACTCTTTTAAAGTTGGTTTTCAAATTGTCTAACTGTGTTTTTTGTTGTCGCAATTGGGTGGCATCCATTTGAACTAGCTTTTGTCCTTTCTCCACAAAGTCTCCAATTTCTACAAAGATCTCTTCAATACGCCCAGGGGTAGTTGGGGCAATATTGTTAATGGCTTCGGCGCGCATTACTGCCGAATAATTGAATAGTTGGGGCACCTCTTTTTCTATAGCAGCCTCTACTCTAATATCAGTGGCTTCTGTTTCTGTTGCTACGGGAGTCTCTTTGGGAGTGCTTCCGCATGCTGTTAACAAAAGCGAGAAGGCTAGTAACGTCATTACTTTTAAGGTTGTGTTTTTCATTCTATATTATATTATTATTTAATTATTCTTTAAAAAATTCTTTGGGATCAGGGAAACTGTATTTCTTTTTTGCAATCTCTTGCGGGAATACAAAATATTCAATTTCGGCATTGGAGCGAACTACGCCGTCTTTATCTAACAGTTCAGTATAAATGATAGCAGTTCTTTCGCCTTGCGATTGCAGTTTAGCCCGTAGTGTTATCTCTCCATGGTTTACAAATACTGGTTTTAAATAATTGATATTTAAATTTTTAGTAACACCACTTGTTTGTAATTTAGCAATGAGTACCCAATCGGCTATTTCGTCGAGAAGGGTAGCTTGGATGCCACCATGCAGCATGTTGATGTACCCTTCGTATGATTTTTCAGGGGTCCATTTCGATATTATCCATTCCCCATCTTCTATGAACTGAAGGCGTAACCCAATAGGATTGGAGGGGGAACATCCAAAGCAGTTGTAGTCGCCTAAATCTGCGTATGCGTTATGTATCTTTTTCATTTTTTTCTTTTATTCTTATTTATCTAACAAAATGTGTCCAAATTTTTTCTCTCGGTTGCGGTTTCTCAATCGCTCCTTCGCTATGTTTTAGCACTATAATCATCCATGCCATATTATCGGCAAGGGTTTGTAGGGTTTGCACCCCTTCACCATCTTCCACTACCTGCCCTTGTTCTCTTCCGTGCACAATGCCCCAATACGAGGAGCCTATTACTACCAACTCGCTAATGGTTAGGTAGTGCATCAATTGGTCGAGGGTTGAGGAGCCTCCTGAGCGACGCACCGCACAAATAGCGGCACCTACTTTATATTTAAAAAGCGACGATTTTCGATAAAATATACGATCAATGGCCGATTTCATATTGCCAGCAATACCAGAATAGTACACTGGCGATGCCAAAATTATACCATCAGCTGCTGCCAATTTCTCTACCCATTCGTTTACAAAATCGTTGGTTATAATACATCTATTGTTTTCTGTTTCTGCACATTTGCCACATGCTATACAGCCGTTTATTGGCTTTACCCCAATAGCAAGAATCTCTAGTGTGATTCCTTGTTCTGCAAACACTTCCCCCATAATTTTAAGGGCTGTTTCTGTATTGCCTCCTTTGCGCGGAGATCCGTTAATGGCTACTACTTTCATATTGCTTTACTAATTTTGTGTACCTAATAAATGTTCTAATTCCGATTGCGCTACTAAATAATCATAAATCGATTGGTTGTATTGCAGTTGCGAGCGTATCAATGCAAGCTCAGAGTTACTTAAATCGAGGAATGTGGCCAATCCTACATCATACTGTGTGCGAGCAATGTCGTATGCACGTTGCGCCATACGTATACTTTCGCTGGTAGATTCAAAATCTGCCAATGCTTTGTCAATATTGTTGAGTTGTGTAGCTATCGATAACCAAATAGAACGCTCTAAATTTAGTTTATTATCGTTCATATTCATGATGTCGTTTTTGGTTTGTTTGAGTTTATAATTGGTAGAAGCCCACGACACTAATGGTATTTGCAGCGACACTCCAATAACCGAATAGGGGAACCAATTAAACTCAGAAAATTTCACATCTTCTCCTTGGGTCATGTATTGATAACTTCCAGAAAGGCCTAGAGTAGGTAGAGAACCAGCCAATACAATTTTGCGCGAACGCTCCAATTGTGCTATCCCCATATCGGCTTGTCTAATATCGCTATTATTTTCTACGGTAAACGATTCTATAGGAGGAATGTTAAAATTTGAAATTTCATTCTCATATTGATTCAAGTCTCCTTCAAAAATTAGCGGTTCGTTAATATCGACGCCCATATATACTTTTAAGGCACGTTCACTCAGTTGCATGGCGTTTTTAGCGGCATTCAATTCTGGTTTTGCATTTTGCACTTGCACATCGGCACGCAATTTTTCAAACTCCGACTCTAGCCCTTGATTGAACTTATCGGTTGTATTTTTTGCGGTGAGTTCTAAATTTCTCATATTGTCAAGTAGTACTTGGTGCGTTTCGCGGGCTACAAGCAGGGCATAAAATGCCTTTTTTACATTATTGGTAAGCACTATTTTTGAAGAACGCGCTTGCTCAATGGCTAAGTCAATATCCATAGCGGTAAGCTTTAGCGACTGCCACAATGCAGGTGCTACTAAAGGCATGGTAAGGTTGGCACCTAGCACAATGTTATTATTGGTCCCCACCTCAATTTCAGTGGCTTGCCCCATAAAATCCATAGCCATTTTTTGCTTTTGCAAGGTGCGTTGGTAAGAGGCACTTGCTGAAACATCGGGAAATAGCCCTACCAACTGTTCGCTACGATAATACTTCTTTGTCTCAATATCGCGATTAGCGATACGAATGGTTGGACTCTCAGCAAGCGCAATCTCTAATGCTTTTTGTAAATTTACATGCACTGAGTCCGCAGCTAAGGTGCTAACTGGGTTTGCTCCACCGCTAGAAGTTGAAGCTTGCGCATTTCCTATTAATGGAATGGCCATCATTAATAATAAAGATAACGTTTTTAATGCTATACAGTTTTTCATTTTTATTTTATATTGATATGTTATAATCTTTTTCACTTCTTAATCTTAATCGTACATTCAAATTTTCTTATGAAAATGTTTTGTCAGTTCTTTATAGGCCTGTGTATATTCATTGTTTTCATTGCGTAGTATTAATGTATCTTCTTTGAGATTTCTTGGCACTCTCTCTATCAACAATAACACCCTATTGGGTTCTTTCTTTATGGTTGGAAGTACGATATATTTTTCGGTTACAAACAGATGGCGTTTTTTTGCCAATTCTTCTATTCTTATTGAGGATGAATATGGCAGAACCATGGAAAATTTACCTTGCTCTGATAGTAAAACAGTTACCACGTCTAAAAGTTCTTCAAATGGGAGTGTATCTGTATGACGGCTTTGTGTTCGAGTTGCCACTGGAGATTTTAGACTATTTTCAAAATAAGGGGGATTTGCAACAATAAGATCGAAACGTTCTGTAGTAGATGTTGTATACTCTTGAATTGATCCATGGTAATAATGTAGACGTGTACTCCAGGGAGAGTTGCTCCCATTTTTTTCTGCTTCTTGGATAGAATTTTTATCCAGTTCCACAAAAGTAACCTTAGCATTTTTTGCACGTTGTGCTATAATCAATCCGACAACACCACATCCACACCCTACATCTAGCACCGATTGCACGGAGCTGTCTGCTGGAGCCCACGCACCCAGCAACAGCGCATCTGTACCAATAGGCATGGTACTTTCATGATGCAACATGGTAAATTGCTGAAAGTGAAAAACAGAATTCTTCATAACTATCTAGCCGTCATTCCTTGTAACAACATTTTACTTAACTCTCTTAACAATTTGCATTTGTCGGGGTAGACCGACAAAAATCTAGGGTCGCTATATAGCTCCATGGTATGTGCAGAATACAATTGCAGGAAATTTATATCTACATCGGATCTTATATCTCCGTTCTTTTGCGCCTCTAAAAACAACTGGAGTTGAAAAGCTCTTTTTTCTTCTGAAATTTTCTCAAAATAATCTTTCAAATCTCGCATCGACGAATCGTATATATCGGCTAGAAATTCATCAGAGATAGACTCTAACTGAGATATGTTGTACTCTAAAATCTGAGACATTTTCTCAACAAAAGATATATCTTGAGCAATAATAGTGTTCAGATGCTCACTCACCTGATTATTGTGATATGTTAAGATACAGGTTAACAAATCTAACTTATTATCGTAATAAGTGTAAAAAGTTTTTCTACTTACCCCTGCTTTATTACATATCTCTTCTATGCTTATCCGCTTGAAGCCATATTTACAAAACAACTCCGCAGCAGCTTCCGCTATAATAAATTTACAATCTTTTTTTGCCATAATGCAGGCAATAACAATAAAAGTAAACAATTATTGTGTAAAGAAAACAAATTTTGTGTATTTTCTTTGTTTTTATTTTTTTCTAAAATAAATTTCTATAGGCACACCTTTAAAGTCCCACTCTTCTCTCAATCTATTTTCTATATATCTGCGGTAGTTTTCGCGCACATATTGAGGGAGATTGCAAAAGAAAACGAAAGCTGGGAAAGGGGTAGGCAACTGTGTTACGTACTTAATTTTCACCACTTTGTCTTTCACAACTGGAGGAGGGTTCTGTTTGATGAGGGGCAAAAAGAACTCATTTAGATCGGAAGTAGAAATTCTCCGTTGACGATTATTATGTACTTCAACAGCAGTTTCCAATACTTTGTAAATTCTTTGTTTATTCAATACTGAAGCAAAAACGATAGGAACATCTTGGAATGGAGCTATTTTCTCACGTACTAACGCTTCATACTCTTTATGGGTGTTGGTCTCTTTTTCTACAAGATCCCATTTATTCATTACCACTACTACCCCTTTTCGATTTCTAACAGCAAGGCTAAAAATATTCACATCTTGCGCATCAAAGCCTACTGCGGCATCAGCCATTACAATACAAACGTCGCTATTTTCTATGGCACGTACTGCACGCATTACCGAATAAAACTCTAAGTTCTCTTCTACTTTCCCTTTTTTTCTCAGTCCAGCAGTATCTACAAGATAGAAATCGAAGCCAAAGCTTTTATATCTTGTATAGATAGAGTCGCGAGTGGTACCTGCTAACGGGGTAACTATTTGTTGTTCTTTTCCTAAGAAAGTATTAATAATTGACGATTTTCCCACATTGGGTCTTCCAACGATGGTAATTTTAGGGATCTCATCAACCTCAACTTCTTCTTCTAATTTAAGATGTTTCCCTACTTCGTCCAATAGTTCACCTGTTCCACTACCTGAGATAGCAGAGATAGGGAAAATATTTTCTATTCCTAATGCATAAAACTCTGTAAAATCGAAATAGTTAGAGGGGCTATCTATTTTATTTACTACTAAGTAGAATGGTTTTTGTGATTTTCGAAGCATTCTAGCCACCTCTTCGTCGAGAGGGGTCAGTCCTTCACGACCATCTACCATAAAGAGAATCACATCCGACTCATCCATGGCCAAAGCCGCTTGTTTTCTAATTTCTGCCTCAAAAATGTCGTCCGAACCTACTACATAGCCGCCTGTATCTATTACAGAAAACTCATAACCAGCCCAATTAGCTGTTCCATAATTCCTATCACGGGTAACCCCTGCGATTGAATCTACAATAGCTTCTCTGGTTTGTGTTAAGCGATTGAAAAAGGTCGATTTTCCGACATTGGGCGTTCC
>CAYJOY010000037.1:0-6870 GCA_964371885.1 uncultured Lentimicrobiaceae bacterium
CGCGCAAAGATGGGTAAAACAGAGATTTCTTGTCCATTTTAATTATTGTTAAAAAAATTGATGGGGAATTTCTAGAACTCCCCTTATATAATACGGTCACTAAACATAGAACATAAATCAACCTTTTCAGCATGGTTCGCTATTATATCTTGGGTGAAATTGAGAAATAGTACTATGCAAGTAGTCGCGGTCGAGATGCGTGTAAATTTCTGTAGTAGTAATGCTTTCGTGCCCGAGCATCTCCTGAATAGCTTTAAGATCGGCACCCCCTTCCAATAAATGTGTGGCAAACGAGTGTCGAAAAATATGTGGGCTTACCTTCTTGTTAATACCCGCCTTCTCAGCAACTTGTCTACAAATCAAGAATATCATTTCGCGCGTGAGAGGAGCACCTCTTCTATTTAAAAAGAGCGTGTTCTCGTTCCCTTTTTTTACATTTACACCTGCGCGCGCGCCATCCATATATAATATGATAGATTTCTTGGCATGCTCTCCCATAGGTACCAGCCGCTCCTTGTTCCCTTTGCCGATAATTCTAATAAAATTATCGTTCCAATAAATATTAGAGATTTTGAGCGAAACAAGCTCAGAAACACGTAACCCACAACCATACAATGTTTCTAAAATAGCTCTGTTCCTCTCGCCCTCAGGTAAACTTAAGTCGATGTGAGACATCATACTTTCAATTTCTTGAATAGTAAAAACATCAGGGATTTTTCGCTCTAATCTTGGCGTTTCAATAGGTGCCGAGGGATTCTTCAAAATCTCTTGCTCCGATACCAGAAATTTATAAAACGATTTAATACTTGAAATTATCCGCGCTTGCGATTTAGGCGAAATTTGTTCCTGATAGAGGGTGCCTAAAAAAGATTGCAGATCTAGGTATGTTAACGCTTTAATTTTTTCGTCAGAATTTTCACTTTTTGGATCAAGATTGTAGAAGGAATATAGCCTCTTTAAGTCTGTGATATAAGCACTTACAGTATGAGTAGATAATCCTTTCTCTATTTGTATAAATTGCTGATATTTAATAATTAAAGACATGTTAGCATTAATTACGTACCCTCATAATTACTCCATCGAACGAATATCTATAATATTTGAGAGGAAACCTAGAGGGTCCCGAGATAACGCTACCATCTAAAATGTTGAACATGGTACTACACGATTTGCACGATGCTGTTAAGCCACTTTCGTCTACCCATATCCAGCCACTAGCACTTTGCCAGTCGTGAGGGCACGCACGGTCGTAAACACAAAAAGACCAGTCGTTTAAACGATAAATAAGTATGCCGGCAACGCCGCCAGTATAGTATTCGTAGCCACCGTAGTGGTTAAGATTTTGATGGGTAATGTCGTTAGGATAAATCGTAAAATCTACTAATACAGTAGGTATAGTGTCGTGTTCGTAGCCACTACAACCTACAAAAAAAGCGATAAGAAATGCGCAGAAAAGAGATTTAAAATTTCTTTTCGATGTTAAACTCATTTTTCGATTGGTATAAATGTGTTGGATATTTTCCATTATAGCATGCCATACAAAGATCATTTCTTTCACCCGCCTTTAATAGATATTCTTCAGGGAGAAATGCGAGTGTGTCGGCTCCAATAGCTTTACGTACACCCTCTTCGTTGTGAGAAGCACTAATAAGTTCTTCGTATGTTGAGGTATCTACCCCATAAAAACAAGGGTGTCGCATTGGTGGGCAGGCAATCCTCACATGCACTTCAGTAGCGCCTGCATCTTTAAGCATCCCTACAATACGCCTGCATGTGGTGCCACGAACAATAGAGTCGTCGAGCATTACAATGCGCTTACCAGCTACTAACGAGCGCACAGGGTTTAGCTTTAAACGCACCCCCTTCTCGCGCAATGCCTGCGAAGGTTGAATAAAAGTACGCCCCACATATTTGTTTTTAATAAGACCAACTTCGTAAGGAATGCCACTCTCCTCGGCATAACCAATAGCTGCTGAGATAGATGAATCGGGTACCCCTATCACCATATCTGCATCAACAGGGTCTATTTGCGAAAGATACCTCCCACATTGTTTACGGAAGCTATGTACATTTACGTTTTCAATGTCGCTATCGGGACGGGCAAAATAGACAAACTCCATGGCACACATCTTGTGTGTAATGTCGGCAGAGAATGTATAACTCTCTAATTGGTTGCTGCCACGTTCTATTATTACCATTTCGCCAGGCTCTACATCGCGGAGAAAAGTAGCACCCACGGCCTCAAAAGCACATGTTTCGCTGCTCACAACAAATCCCTCGCCCAAAGTCCCTATCGATAAAGGACGAAGTCCGTTCTTGTCTCTACAAATATACAATCGCGAGTTGGTAAGAATTAAGAAAGCAAAAGCCCCTTCTATCATAGAAAGTGCCTCGGTAATAACTTCCAAACGATCTTTTCTGCGGTTGGTCTTTACTAAGTGTGCTAATATTTCCGTATCGGATGTAGATTGAAAAATAGAGCCTTGTTTCTCCAAATAAAATTTGAGTTCTCTCGAATTTACTAGGTTGCCATTGTGCGCCATGGCAAAGTCACCAGTATGGTGTCGAAAAAGAAATGGCTGCACATTATCAATGCCGCCACCACCCGCAGTAGAGTAGCGAACGTGCCCAATGGCAGCATCACCTTCTAGCTTTTGTAGCTTTTTCTCCGTGAAAATCTCAGATACTAATCCTTCTCCCCGCTCACGCATCAGCCCCTTTTCTGTATGCCCTACTACAATTCCACCACCCTCTTGACCTCGGTGTTGTAATGAATGTAATCCGTAATACATTAATTCTGAAGCATTTTTGCAGTTGAATACTCCAAAAACTCCACACTCTTCGTTTAGACTTCTTTGCATGTTATTCGATGATTATTTAAGCGGCAAAAGTACATGATTTTTCATTATAAAAATACAAAATTATGTTAAAAGCTGTTAAAAATTATCAAAAATAGAAGTTCTGAATAATGAAATTGAATTTATTGATTGTAAAAAAAAATATGTATCTTCGCGCTTTAATAATATCAACCAATTTATAATTACAATTATGATCTCTGAAAAAGTAACAAAAGCTATTAATGATCAAATAAATGCAGAATTTTGGTCTGCTAATCTGTATCTATCAATGTCTACCTATTGTGCCGACAAAGGGTTGCCAGGATTCGCAAAGTGGTATTACATGCAATTTCAAGAAGAGCAAGCTCATGCCATTAAATTTTTAAACTATTTACAATCAAGAGGCGCGCGTGTAGAGCTAAAAGCAGTAGACGCTGTAAAAACGGAATGGAACTCCCCCCTCGAAGTATTTGAAGATACTCTGGTACATGAGAAAAAAGTAACATCGTTTATTAATGATATTTATCACATTGCTGTAGAAGAGAGAGACCTCGCTACACAATCGTTGTTAAAATGGTTCATCGACGAGCAAGTGGAAGAGGAAGAAACAGCACAAGAAAAAATAGACGCGCTCCGCCTTATCGGCGACAATGGCTACGGCTTATATATGTTCGATAAAGAGTTAGCGGAACGTCCAGCTACAGAGCCCGCTGAATAAATCCGTAAATATCGAATAATAAAAAAAGTAGAGGTGTTGCAACAATATCTCTACTTTTTTTATATACAATACCGATTTTTTCATATTTTTGCCGCAATTTTTAAAATAAAATAATTTATGAGTTCATCAAAGTTAACCACATTAGAAAATATTGAATCTTTATTCCCTTCCGATTTTTCAGAGGAGCAAATTGCCAAAGCGAAAACCTTATTTTATAAAAAATTTTCGACTAAAATGCACTCTTTTTATGGAGGAAAAATGCAAACAGTTCCCAAAGCACCTATTTACGGGTTTAATTGGTTCAACGTTTGGTATACTCCAGGCGTTTCGGCGGTTTCAACTACCATAAGAGACGATAACGACACCTCCTTCGCATTAAGTAATCGTAAAAATTTGGTGGCAGTGGTGAGCGATAGTACCCGTGTGTTGGGCGATGGCGACTGTACCCCTCCTGGAGGCCTAGGTGTAATGGAAGGCAAAGCCATGTTAATGAAACACCTTGGAGGTGTGGATGCTATGGCTCTTTGCATCGATAGCCGCGATGAAACAGGTGAGCCTAATGCCGATATTATTATCGATTTTGTAAAGCGGGCGCAACATAGTTTTGGAGCTATTAACCTCGAAGATATTTCGCAGCCCAACTGTTTTAAAGTGCTCGATACCCTTCGAGAAGAATGTAATATCCCTGTGTGGCACGACGATGCGCAAGGAACTGCCTGCGTAACACTTGCGGGAGTAATAAACGCATTGAAATTGACCGATAGGAAAATGGAAGATATAAAAGTAGTTTTATATGGTGCTGGCGCATCTAATACGAGCATTGCCCGATTAATGATTGCCGATGGCGCCAAACCAGCGAACATTATTATGTTCGATAGCCGTAGTACCTTGCACAAAAATAACGATAGATATAAAAACGATGATCGCTTCTACCGCCAGTGGGAATTGTGTGAAACAACAAACCCCCAGTGTATCACTACCCCAGAAGAAGCATTTAAAGATGCAGATGTATTGGTAGCATTGTCGAAACCAGGGCCAGACACCATTAAGCCAGAATGGATTTCACTAATGGCTGAAAAATCGATAGTGTTTGTATGCGCTAATCCAGTCCCAGAAATTTATCCGTATCAAGCCAAAGAAGCTGGAGCCTATATTGTGGCAACCGGACGGGGCGACTTCCCCAATCAAGTGAATAACTCTGTCTGTTTCCCCTCTATATTAAAAGGAACGCTACTAGTGTCGGCACGCAAAATAACCGATAAAATGGCAATATGTGCAGCCCATTCTATTGCCGATTTTGCAGAACAACGTGGAATAACTATCAATAACATTATGCCCAATATGATGGAATGGGAACTTTTCCCAAAAGTAGCCGCAGATGTGGCTATGTGTGCCATTGAAGAAGGGGTAGCTCTCAAAACCAGAACCTGGGAAGAGGTGTATGAAGAAGCTAAATTCGATATTATGCAAGCACAAAAGTTAACACAAAAGTTGCAAAACGAAGGGTTTATTGCCCCAATTAACGATAATGTAATTGAAGAGACAATTGCTGAGGTGGTGGAAATGGTGAAGTAGTTTCGTCAGTTTTACACCTCTACACTATGCAGAAAATAAAGAAGCGAGGTTTCAAAAAAGAAAAAAAATCAACATATAGCTGTGCATAACAGAAAAATAGTATATTTGCAACCCCAAATGATGAGCATAATTGATTGTGGGATATGAAGAGAGGAAATGATGCAACTTCTTGAAATAGACCAGTTTCGAATGTTTTTTCTACGGGATGAGAAGGCTAAGTTAAGAAAAAAGATGCTGTTTTTTTTGGCTAAATCTTCCAAAAATTGTGTAAACAAACAAAGAAATTAACAATTTAAGAAAAAAGTTCACAGTATGAACACAGACCCAATTTCAGATTATTTAACCCGTATGCGTAACGCAATCGCGGCAAACCATAAAGTGGTTGACATCCCTACTTCGAAAGTGAAGAGAGAGATCACTAAAATCTTATTTGAAAAAGGTTATATTTTAAACTATAAATTTATTGATGATACCAACCCTGGTATGATCAAAATAGCGTTAAAATATCACCCCATCACCAAAGAATCTGCTATTAATAAATTGATCAGAATAAGCAAACCTGGTCTAAGAAAATATGTAGGTGTAGAAGAGTTACCATCTGTATTAAATGGCCTTGGCGTTGCTATCATTTCTACTTCTAAAGGAATGATTACAGATAAAGAAGCTCGTACTCAGAAAGTTGGTGGAGAAGTAATTTGTTACATTAGCTAATAAGAAGGAGGAATTATGTCAAGAATAGGAAAATTACCAATAACAATTCCTGCTGGAGTTGAAATAACAAGAAACGAAAAAAGTAACGTCGTTACAGTAAAAGGACCAAAAGGACAACTAGACCAATTCGTAGATGGAGATATTGCAATCGCCGTTGAAAATGGAAAACTTGAGGTTACTCGTCCTACAGACCAAAAACGCCATAGATCACTACATGGTCTTTATAGAGCTCTTCTTGCAAACATGGTTAAAGGTGTTTCAGAAGGTTTCGAAATAAAACAAGAAGTAGTAGGTGTAGGTTATAAAGCTGAAGCAAAACCAGGCAACCAATTAGAGTTAAGCTTAGGCTATTCACATAGTATTCTTTTTGAACTTTGTCCTGAAATTTCTGTTGAAACTATTACCGAAAAAGGTAAAAACCCAATTATTATTTTAAGAGGTATCGACAAACAATTATTAGGACACGTAGCTAACAAAATCAGATCTTACAGAAAACCTGAACCTTATAAAGGAAAAGGTATCCGTTTTGTGGGTGAAGTATTACGCAAAAAAGCAGGTAAATCAGCAGAAAAATAACATCATAATAAAGATTATAACATTATGGCTTTCAATAAAAAAGATTATAGAAGAAATAGGATTAAAATGAGAATCCGTAAAGTAGTTACTGGTTCCTCTGAACGTCCTCGTATGTCGGTTTACAGAAGTAATAAAGACATTTACGTACAATTAATAGATGATAATGCAGGCGTAACTTTAGTATCGACTTCTTCAGCAGTTGCTGATATTCGTTCGCAAAAAGCTACAAAAATAGAAAAATCTGCAATGGTAGGTAAACTAATCGCCGCTAAAGCTCAAGAAGCTGGTATTAATACTGTCGTTTTCGACCGTAACGGCTATTTATATCATGGTAGAATAAAATCTTTAGCAGAAGCTGCAAGAGAAGGTGGTTTAATTTTCTAATTTAAAGAGAAACAAAAATTATGTCAAGTTTAAAATTAAAAAAAGTTAAAGCAGCCGATATCGAATTAA
>CAYJOY010000037.1:6880-11452 GCA_964371885.1 uncultured Lentimicrobiaceae bacterium
AAAGATAGATTAGTAGCTGTGAATAGAGTAACAAAAGTTACCAAAGGGGGACGTACATTTAGTTTCTCTGCAATTGTTGTAGTTGGTAACGAAAACGGAATCGTAGGGTACGGTCTAGGAAAAGCAAAAGAGGTAACCTCGGCTATCCAAAAAGGTATCGACGATGCTAAGAAAAACTTAATCCAAGTGCCTATCCTAAAAGGAACTATTCCTCACGCGCAAGAGGGAAGATATAGCGGCTCGTTAGTATTCATGAAACCTGCTACCCCTGGTACAGGAGTTATTGCTGGTGGTGCTATGCGTGCTGTTCTCGAAACAGTAGGTGTACACAACGTATTAGCAAAATCTAAAGGCTCATCAAACCCACACAGTGTGGTAAAAGCAACTATTCATGCCCTTTCTCAACTTCGTGATGCTTATACAGTAGCACAAGTAAGAGGTGTTTCATTAGATAAAGTTTTTAATGGATAATCCTTAAGATCTATACATATAAATGGTGCCACGGTTAACACTTTGGCACCATTTTTTTTGTGCCGATTTTCTGCCTTTAAAATTAAAAAAGCAAATATAAAATGATATTAAAGAAATTTATAAAATTAAAAGGAAATGATAGAAGTCAATATGTTTATGAAAACTTTTTTATCAATTGGCTTTGTTTGCGCAATTCCCTTTATTAATTTAACCTTTCTTTTATAGTACTCTCTTTTCCCTAACCAGCACCTGCTTCATACAATGTGCGGCACCGTATCCGAGTATGAGATTTTCGAGAGGTAACCATGTAACGTTAACCCCTTTTTCTTCGAGTTTGTTTACAAAATCTTCGCTTTGGTTAGCCACGGCCATAATGGTGCGTGGAGCTACCGTTAAGAAGTTGTTGGCGAAGTGAGCCAAGTCGTCGTTATTAACGATAATACATTCCATATTAATATTTTGTAATAATTGTACAAATGGGATGTTACTTTGTTGTAATTCGTATTTGCCGTTATTTTGTTCGTAAACATCTGCTAAAAGATAGTTCTTGTTTTCAGGATCTAATGTTTGTCGCTCTAAACCCAGCGTTACCAAATCGCTGTCAATGATATTGAAATAGGTATCAAGGTGCATTTGTGCTTGGTAAAAACGTTTGTCTTTAACTACCACTACCGTTTTCGTTCCTATTAAATCGAGTTCCATTAATTGTTGAATAGCCTCGATAGTAGTTCTCATGCCGCACCCTATAAAAGCGGTCTCTTCTGTAATAAAGAAGTCGCCACCTTCTAAAAATGCCTTTTCACCACTGATTTCATGAATAGGGGTTATTCCAATTCTATTCAAAGCAAATTTCATCACTTCGCACTCTTGCCTACGTTGCGGAGAGTTCATGCTACAAATAACAACCCCTTTCGATGTGGTTATCATTTGGTCGCGTGTGTATAGCAAATTTCCTAGTGGATGATAGGTAATGTCGGCAGTAATACCAGTATTGTATTGAGTTTTAGAAAGTTTTACAGTTGGTTGTTTAATGATAATATCGGCTAACTCTGCTGGCGACAGATTCCATACGTTTCCCCGCTTGTACCCCTCTTGCTCTTTCTTCATCTCTTCAGGAAGTGCCGATGTGTCGTACTGTAATACGTTCAACGCCAAGGTTCTCAGTGCCTCTAGCGGCTCTCCCTCAATAGTTTTGCCGTTACTATCGAGACAACCTTTCACTAATAAATCGCGTAGAATTAATACTTTACATCCAAAATTTTCTAGGGTATTGGTGTAATTAATGTGTTCCTTTTTTGCTTCTGAAATGCTAAAATATTTTTCAAAGAGTGCGGCCTGAGGGTGTAATAACGCCCCTTGCAGTTCGTCGCCAGGTTGGTGTAATAAAATGAGTTTTGCTGAATGATATTCTGATTGCTGTAACGCCACTATTCCTGTGACCGCGTCGTCGCCATTACTTAAATTTGAGGTTGAATTATCGTTATGCATCTGCAATATAGTATTTAATTTAATAACATTTTGATGATTCGTGAAAGAAACATCGTTATATCAACAGGAAAATAAAGTGTTAAAACGGTTAATTATAAGTAAAATAACATATAATTAGCAAATGTAACGTTGCAATATTATACTTGTTGATACGTTTGGCAAAAATAACAATTTATTTTAAATATAGATAAAAAAAATATTGTACTTTCGCGGGTTGGGTAAGTTATTAAAAGAATAAGCTTGCAGTTACAAATAGCAAAAACGATAATAATGGCAAACGAGAACTTTATAGACTATGTAAAAATCTTTTTCCGCTCAGGAAAAGGTGGTGCTGGGTCGGCACATTTGCAACGAACGGCACAAGATCCAAAGGCTGGACCAGATGGTGGCGACGGAGGCAAAGGAGGTGATGTAATTTTGAAAGGGAACAGAAACCTTTGGACGCTACTTCACTTACGCTATCCTAAACATATATTTGCAGAAGATGGTGGAAGCGGAGGATCAAATCAACGTTTTGGGAAGCACGGGCAGAGTGCCATCGTAGAAGTACCTCTTGGAACCATAGTGCGAGACCCCGAAACTAATGAGTTTATGGGTGAAATTTTAGAAGATGGCGAAACGCTAACCATAATGAATGGCGGGCGAGGTGGCTTGGGAAATGTCCACTTTAAAACGCCAACGCGACAAACCCCTCGTTTTGCGCAACCTGGTGAAGAGGGGATTGAGGGATGGTTGATTTTAGAATTAAAAGTACTAGCCGATATTGGTCTAGTAGGTTTCCCTAATGCGGGGAAGTCAACCTTAATATCTGTGGTATCTAATGCGAAACCCAAAATTGCCGATTATCCGTTCACAACACTTAAGCCTAATCTTGGGATGGTGAGCTACCGCGACTATCAATCGTTTGTGGTGGCCGATATTCCCGGAATTATTGAAGGGGCATCGGAAGGAAAAGGGCTTGGATTACGTTTCCTGCGACATATTGAAAGAAATGCGGCACTCCTTTTCGTGATTCCCGCAACTACAGAGAGTATTAAAAAAGAATATAAGATACTGTTAAAAGAATTGAAAGCTTATAACCCAGAGTTAATGGATAAAAATAAGCTTATTGCTATCACAAAATGCGATTTATGTACAGAAGAAGAACTGAAGAAATTGCGTAAAAAAGTGCCAGAAAACGTCAAAAGTATCTTCATTTCTGCCTATACAAGCCACAATTTAACCTTGCTAAAAGACGAAATTTGGCAAGTTTTGAATCAATAAAATAGATAATTAAAAATATATTTCTTTAATTGTAAGCAAGTTGTAAAAATGTGCAAAAAAACATGTGTACAATTAACGAGTGATAAAGAAAAAAATATATTTTTGCAGTCCAAATTTAAATGGAGGGAAACCTCAAAAAATTAAAGAGATGGCAAAGAAAAATAAAGAGGCAAGACAACAGATTATTCTGGAATGCACGGAGCAAAAGACTTCAGGTGTACCTGGAATGTCTAGATACATTTCTACCAAAAATAGAAAAAACACTACAGAGAGATTGGAACTTAAAAAGTACAATCCATTTTTGAAAAAAGTAACAGTTCATAAAGAAATTAAATAGTTTAGAATATGGCAAAGAAGGTAGTTGCATCTTTAAAGAAAGAGGGAGGAATAACTTATACAAGAGTTATTAAAATGGAACGTTCTCCAAAAACTGGAGCGTACACGTTCAAAGACGCAGTCGTTGAGACTGAACAAGTAAAAGACTTTTTAGCTAGAAAGTAATATTTTGTTTTCATGGTTGGGAAAGCTGGAACACACTGTTCCAGCTTTCTTTATTTTGTATAAACCGTAACAGAAATTTATTCGACAAAATAGCATCATAAACGGATGTAGAAACTCAAATTCAGGGAGTCTACATCCGTTTTGTGCAAATATAAAGGAACACCTTTAATAATCTTTTAGAAGAAGTACATGCTAAAAATGGGTGGTGAGTTCCACCACCGCACACAAGCAACGTTTGGTTCGTAAAATCAATTTCTCCAGCTTCTTCAAACATGGCTTGTAGTTCGGCATTGGAGTTGAAAACCAAAGTCGTGTCCCAAATTCCAGATGGCATGCCTGGAAACAGTTGGTTCCATGGAACGTACTGCATGGTGTAGTGTGAGGTTTCAATGATGTCGCTCAACATAACGGGCGAGTTAACAGTTAGAGAAGAGGAAGAAGGAACCTCGTCGCCGATTTTCTCGCAACCCCCAAGTATACTCCCTATAGCAATAGCTCCCGTTATTAATAAGGTTTTAATGCGTAAATGTTTATTAAATTTTTTTCAACGAATACTTATTTCCCTTGCTATTTTTAAAAGAATTGAGCGGGTTTTCTTCACAGTTTCGAAAGAATTTGAAGAGTTTTCGCACTTAGATCTGTAAGAAAAGTAGGCTTGTTAGAGGCAAGGTGCAGGATTGCTATTGTTGTTATTCTTTCATTATATGTTATAACATTTAACGGCGAATATACAAAAAATAAATTTAAGGGGACTTCTAAAAATTGCTTTGCCCAGATTTGAGATGAGATATTGCGTAGATTTTTCTCATTTTTTGAAGAGCATAGCGTGCTATGTGATGATAAAAATGG
>CAYJOY010000038.1:0-11352 GCA_964371885.1 uncultured Lentimicrobiaceae bacterium
GTGCTGTATTGTAACAAATAGTTTCATTGTTACCTATGCTACCGCCATCTTGTTCATCATAAACGGTGATGGTTAACACGTTACTATAAACTATCGAACCTCCTTCATCTGTTGCTGAACGACGGAAATAGGTAGTAGAAGCAAGAGCGCCTGATTGATATGAAGCTGAAGTTGCGCCTAAAATATCTGTATAGTTTACATTATCAGTTGAGGATTGCCATTGATAACTGTTTGTTCCATTACCGCCACTTGCTTCAGTATCAGAAGAGAATAATAATGGTGCAGTATTATGACAAATTGATTGATCTGATGCTATGACACCTCCTACATGCTGGCCATGGACTAATATGATAACAATGTTACTATACACTACACCGCATAAATTGGTAGCCGAGCGACGGAAGTATGTGGCTGTTGTAAGTGCACCAGATTGATATGTAGATGCGGTTGCACCTAAAATATCAGTAAAGTTAATATTATCTGTTGAGGATTGCCATTGATAACTGATGGTACCATTACCGCCACTCGCAGCTGTAATAGATGTAAACTCTGCAGGTGCTGTATTGTAATAGATAGTTTCATCACTTCCAATAGAGCCGCCATCTTGTTCGTTATAAACGATGATCGTGATGGTATCGCTGTATACTGTTTGAGCACACGTTACGTCAATAGCTGAACGACGGAAATAAGTAGTCGCTGTAAGAGCGCCTGATTGATATGTGGCTGAAGTTGCTTCTGAAATATCTGCAAAGTTGATATTATCGGTAGAAGATTGCCATTGATAACTGATGGTGCCATTACCGCCACTTGCTTCTGTGATAGATGTGAACAGTGCTGGCGCGGTATTGTAGCAAATAGCTTCGTCCGAACCTATGCTGCCGCCATCTTGTTCGTTATAAACGATGATCGTGATGGTATCGCTGTATACTGTTTGAGCACACGTTACGTCAATAGCTGAACGACGGAAATAAGTAGTCGCTGTAAGAGCGCCTGATTGATATGTGGCTGAAGTTGCTTCTGAAATATCTGCAAAGTTGATATTATCGGTAGAAGATTGCCATTGATAACTGATGGTGCCATTACCGCCACTTGCTTCTGTGATAGATGTGAACAGTGCTGGCGCGGTATTGTAGCAAATAGCTTCGTCCGAACCTATGCTGCCGCCATCTTGTTCGTTATAAACATCCACCACCAACTCATTACTAATCACATCGCCACAGCTTTCATCTGTTGCTATGCGGCGGAAGTAGGTACGCTCGGTAATAGGTAAAGTGTGGGTATAGGTTGCGCCTGTGGCAGTAGTGATATCATCCCAAATAGTGCCGTTGGTTGAACTTTGCCATTGATAAGCAGTGAAATTATCACTTCCTCCTGTTGGAGCCGTTTGGGTAAATACTACATTCTCTGTACCGTGACAAACGGTAGTAACTCCGTCTGGAAGTCCTATGGTGCCACCGTTTAACGCTGGATATACATCTGCACGTAATGGTAAACTTTCGATTGTATTACCACAAATATTATCTGTTACATATAATTTGAAGTAGGTAGTATCAGTAAGTCTTCCAATTGCTGGTGGATCATAAGCATTTAGGCTTTCACTCAAAATGTAATTAATACCGTCTGTAGATGTATACCATTGATAAGTATAATCACCAGAACCACCACTAGCGGCAGTTGATGAAAGTAGTACATTGTTACTAGCATCATAACAAAGTGTTCCTAAATAATTTATGAAAGCAATAGTAGGAGGTTCTAATGGTGGATAATTATTAACAGAGTAACTTCCTTCTGCTACACAGCCGAGACTATCAGTAACTGTTACTGTATATGTAGCAGCTGCTAAATTGTCAATATCTTGCGCGGTTGCAGCATTACTCCATAGATAAGTATAAGAACCTGTTCCACCCGCCACTGTTAAATCAATACTTCCAGTAGGACTGTCATCACACGTATTTGTTACATCCGCTGATAGGGTCATTGCTGGATGAGTACCTATCGTAAACATTTCAGAAATAATTTCTAATTGCGTATTTACTAATAGTTCATAATCTCCAGCAGCTAAGTTCTCTATTGCCACAGAGTCTTCTTCTAAAGATACAAACCAAGTAGTATCAGTTGGCATTGCGAGTGCGTAAGCAAACGGCGGCGTGAGGTTTATTGTTTTTATGTACACTGCACCTTCAGCTGTCGTTGCTTCAGGACATTCATTTTTGGTTGTGATGTTGAGTTCAATCACATCTATAATATATGTTTCTATCGTTGAACAAGTTGTTATCGTGTCATATACCGTAACTGTGTAAGCACCTGGTGTTAAATGGGTAATGGTGCTATTATTTTCTTCTCCTGCTTGTATTACTCCACCATCTTCGGCAGTCCAAGCGTAGGTAACATCACTCGAGGTTGTATACGCTTCTATTCGACCAGTAGTTCCTGTGCCATGATATATATTAGCAAAAATAACAGGGGTAGGTTGAAGTGTACTCGTGAAGAAGATATCTACTCCATTGTCAGTACATTTTATAAAGTATCTTCCTTGTGGCAGGTCGGTGGGCACATAAAATTCTGGACCTGTTTGGTCAGTGAGTGTAAAATTGAGCTCATTTTCCTTTCTAATAGACCACTCTGCAGCATTGGAGGCTGAAGTAACCGTAATCGTATCTGGTTCTCCTAAACATACTGTATCTTCTGGGACTTTCAAATTTATAGTATAAAATTGATTTACACCATCGGCTCTTAATTGTAACATAATGGGTTGTGTATAATCGAATCGATACCCATCAGTTAGTGATTGTGGCCAACTAGAGCTGGTGTCAGTGCCATTATTAATTGGAAACATTTCAGATTTACTACCTTGGAATAAACGCGCTACCTGTACTCGAACATCTGATCCAAAAAACACATCATTTACTAAACCCGATTCTGTTAGTTGTATCTCTACCGTTTGAGTTTCGTGATTAATAACCCCAGCTATATTGCTAAACGAAATAGTATCTAGGTAGAATGGGTAGTGACTTAAGACCACGAAAGGAGAGAATGAGTTTACTTGCATACGTAAGTTTCCAGACGGATCGCGAATGATGTCATTAGCATTTGTAAATGTAGTATTTTCATTATACACTATAGGGGTATTCATGTTGTAGTTAAAAGGGTCGGTCATTTCTGTAAAATTCACTTGACTCCCTTCGAAGTGGAGAATTTTTATGTCACCCAAAAGCGTAGTATCATTACTTCCAACAGTATCTTTAATATAAGGAGTTGGTAATGTAAGGTGCATTGGGACATCGCCTTGCGTATACAATCGCATTCCACCATCATTTATGTCGGTAAGGGCTAATCTATAATGTGCCCATGTTTGTACAAACTTCTTTTCATTTTCATTTGTTACCCCAAATGCTTCGTATCTCTCTGTTTGTTCTACATGCGTTACCAGCGCCTTATCCGACTCATTGCCTGGTCGCGTTGGCAAGTAATCATCTTTTTCTGTTAACCAATCTGAGATCAGGAGATTTACTTTAGGGGTGCGCCCTGAGGCATCATTTAGAGAGCCAGGAATAATCTCTATGGCAGAATTGGATGAATTTACTAATGGATTTGAGAGTGCCGAGTTCCAAATTTTCACATCTTTAGGAATGGTAATATGGGGATTTGAAACAGTTGCAGTAGGGTACTCTAATGTTCCTATAGACACCTCTGTAAAAGCATCGGTAAATCTCTCATTGGCAGTTGGTCTTAAGAAGAATACGGCAGGATAAAGTTCAATATTAAAGAAAAGATCGTTATCTGGGATATAAATTGCAGTTCCTGATTCGTAAATTGGGATCATAGCGTATAAATTTGTTAAATTTTCGGGGTGCCCTAAAGGTTGCTCACTATCCCTTGGCTCTTTACTAACAACGCCCACTAATCCACCCTCATTCCATGGCAATACGTCTTCATCTGGATAGTTGGAAGCAAAGTAAAAACTATGGTATTTGTAACTAGAGGCCATGGCCACATTTAATGGCATTGTATCTATAAACGATTTAAAAATAGAATCCCCTAATTCTGCGTCATCGGTAGGACAATCTACTTTAATACGCTTATTCTCTGCATCTAACTTATAACAAATTGATCCCTGATTCATATTAGAGTCTACTAATATTTGAATCATAGCAGTAAGAGGTAGGGTCGCAGGGAAACCTGCTGTAATTCCTGCATAAACATGCGGCCAGTTGAATTGGTGGGGACTATCTGGAGTATGGTCGTAACCTACCGTACTTCTCACTGCATATATAATTGAATTTGAAGATGTTGCCGTTACAGAGACTGCTGTATTTAAAGATGCTAATTGTATAGTATCACCCTCAGGGGTTCTGACACTTCTTAGCACTTTGTAATAGAAAGTGAAGATTCCTGCCACTTTAGGCTCACAGTCCGCGAATCCCGATTCTCCTACTTTCACAATCATTTGCACTTCGTCTACGGAATTTTTGTACTCACCGTTAGGTACTACAGCTCCTGTTGCATCAGTAAAAATAACAGTGTCGTTATTAATCCATGTGAAACCTTCTGGTAAAGTTAAAGTATTGGCAAAGAATGGGTCGTTATCTTTTATATTTAGGTTATTAATAGAGTTTGTGTATACATTTTTGTAGTCATCAGGAATAGTTTTAATAGACAAGGTAGCGTATGCTTCTGGGAAGGCGAAATTTCCTACTAATGTTCCGTCTTCTTCAGCTGAAGATTCATAAACAGAAGATTCGAAAGGGTTTAAGGGGCCGAAATCAACGCGTGGATCCGTAACTCTATCCCCTACATATCTTAAGTTATAGTTAAAACAACTATATTCTTCAAGAAGAGGCACGTTGGGATATGTTATTGTTGTTTGTCCTTGGGCTGGGGTATTTTCCTCTATTATCACTCCTTGTGCTGAAAGTAGCCCTTTAGCTTCTTCTGTTAATTCAAAGGGTGGAAGGAGGACATCTTCTACCCTTCCCTCAATACTATATAGAGAGAAAGAGGAGACTATATTAGTAAAGAACGCAGCAATGGAATCTTGGCTGTCGTTTTGATCTACAAAGGCATAACTTTCCACATAACGAGGATTAGGCAACCAGTATGCAGCAGAGTCTACAATATCTTTAATAATTTTACAGGTTCTATCTACTGGCCATTGTTCATCTCCTACACAAATATTATCTGTAATTAATTCTCTTGGCACTGAGTCTGATCCAAATAGTTTATTCATTACATTCTTTTGGTATCTTTGATTCTCAGGAGAAGCAGAGGCGCCTGAACCTGCAACAGCAAAAATTCCGATATTATGTATGGCTACGTCTGGGTTTTGCGATAGGTTCTCTTGCACCTTTTGTGTATTGACAAACACTTCAACCTCAAGGTTGGTTGACGCTCTAATACTTACACCCTCATCTGTAATGTAATGATTAGGTTCTCCATCTGTTAACATAATTACAATTACTTTTGCATTAGGACGTTTAACATCTATAAGTTTCTGTGCAGCCATATATCCATGTTGAATATTTGTCCCATTTCCTGCATAATCATTATTAGCTGTAATTATAGCGTTCACTGTATTTAAAACAGTATCAAAAGAAGAGGTAAAGTTATCGTCAGATGGGGTAAAGGTGGATAAATCAGCTGTTAAAGTGGTATAATCTTCAGTTCTAAAATTGTGTACATCAGCATTTGCTGCATATTGAACTATTGCAAATCTCATGTCAATATGTGTATCTGGGAGGGTGTCAATTTGACCGATAAAATCTCCTACTGTCTCTTTAACAATTTCCATTACTGATTTAGTATTTCCATCCCAATCTGGTCGGCTTGTCATAGAGCCCGATCTATCAATCACGAAAATTACTTCATATTGCTGTGGAGGTGCAGGAGAAGAGCCCGATAAACAGAACTCTACCTCAAACTCATCTACTTGTGCTCCTTCACTATCTACTCCTTTATTTAAAGTAGTTATATTTTTAGTAAGCACAGCATCAATAGTAGGTTGTAGTTGTGAGCCCACCGTTTGAACCATAATAGTGTACTTTTTCGTTAAGTCGCTATAAGTGTTGTGAGTCACCTCTATTTCCGTTGATAGTGGATTTGACAGCGTACCCTGTTGCAACGTTAAAATTTGTGTAAAACTATTTGGAACAGCTGCAGCTTCATTGCTTGAAGTCCAGTTAGCTATTAGTTCCCCATCTAAATTATAGGAAGGGATGAAGACATTATATCGTATGTTGCTATAGAGATAATCATCCGATAAAGGACCATCAGGAGCTGATTCACGTTGTGTTTGTAGCGTTATAGCAGAAGAAGCCATAGATAATGCTTCTTGCACGAATGGAAAATTTAATGTGTCAATACCTATTAATCTTGGGTAAAAATTAATATTATTTCCAGTCCAATAAGGATTTTCGTTTCCTCTTTCTAATCGATAATCAGCAACACCTATCCCTAGCTCGTCGCCTTTCATTTGATTGGTAGTACGCGGGTAAGTATAAAGTGGCTGCACTCCCGAGCCAACCGCAGTAGTTTGCGCTGTTATTTGACGATCCCAAAAACTTGTTTCAATAGTATTATTTTCCGATTCTCGTTTACCAACAAGAGCACCAGCATTAGCACTAGAAATGATCGCTGAGGTTTGTAAGTTATTGCGAACAACAGTATTCTCAGCAATCGTTCCATTAAGATAACCAACAACACCTCCAGCTGTGTTACTCAAAACATTTAAATTACCATTATTAAAGTTATTAGCAATATCCACCAAAGCGTTGGGACTATTATTTTGCACATAGCCTACTAGTCCTCCTATATAATTTGTTTCTGATGAAGTTCCAGTAGTAGTTACAGTTCCCATATTGAAGTTACTTTCTACTATTACACTCGAAGTAGCAGTAGCCTCTGTAGTAATTTTTCCTATTAAGCCACCTATTACATCATCGCTTCCCGATGTTCTAGTAATAGCTGCTACGTTAAAGCTATTTCTCACCAATACATTTTCAGTTGGATTATTAATATGTCCTATTAAACCACCAATAACTGCGGTTGTAGAAGTTGCCGATAGTTGCGCGCGGTTATAACACCCTTCTATAATGCCACCTGTAACATTGGCAGCTAAACCAGCCACTACTACGGCTCCAGTAGCCTTACTGGCAATGGTTGAATTGGCGCCTATTCCTAAGTTTTTAATATGGGCACCTGCATTTAAGTTTTTAATAAGAGCAGTGTAGTTTTCATTATGGTTAATGTTTAAACCAATGAGTTCGAACCCTTGCCCATCTATAGAACCAGTAAAATTATCTATAGGATCAAAAACAGCGGGATCCACACCTATGTCATTGCGACTCATCAGTAAGTCTTGCATTACTTTAAAGTGTTTATCGGGGAAGTTTCTAATAGCATTAAACTGTGCAGGGTAGTAAATTAAATATGGTTTTTCAATAGATCCATTACCTGTATTCATGTTTTCATCGGTTCTAGGGATAAACTTCCCCGCACTGTCGATACCGAAAACACGCATACCATCGTGGAAGTATCCAAATTGGTTCTCTAGTGCCAACTCTGTGTCTCCCATTTCGAATGAGGTTGCGTCAATTGGTAAATTTGTGGTGATATCGGTAGCATCACTTTGGAATGCTAATGTAACATGATCTCCTGTTGAATCGGCATAAACAGTTTGCCCTACTAGTCCCCAATTAGGGGTGTTTTGTGCCCACCAAGGGCGTTCTGGAATACTATCCGAACGACGAACTACTAAATTAGGTGTGGTGTTTAGCAGGATGAAATTGGCACCATCTAGTTTTGCTACAATCGAAAACTTCATATTTTCTGCAACTATTGGAGGCACAATGGTGTAACCTGTAGATGGGTCTGGACTGTCTGGAATATCATCAGAAAATAGTTGGAAAGAGCTGGTAATATCATTTCCTAGTGAATCTAAGAATGTATAGTGAATTTCTCTTCCTAAGTAATTCTCTTTCAATAAGCCAAATGGCTCTGTAATATTTGATGCTACATCGTAGTTTTTCGCATCACCAACAAGTCCTTCATCAAGATGTTCAGTTCTATTGCTGGAGAAATATATGGGAGCTCCAAAGAGACCAGAGTAGTGTTGTAATTCGAAGTTTACCTGTTCGTGATTGGTTGGAAGTCCATATAATAACTGAGGAAGTATGGGTTCTGTAAATAGTTTTAGTGCAGGATAGTGGTCTTTAAATGCTACCCAAGCTGCCTCAGAAAACCCTGGAGGTAATATTTGATTGTGCAGTGCCTGTGAGGCACCTGTATAGCCATCAACTTGGTCTTCTGTTACAAGTGTTCCATCTCCTAAAGGGTTAATGTTAGCATACTGTTTATAAAAATAAGTACTTGCAAGCAGTGCATTCGCTGCGTCACCATTCTGTAGATAGCCTATTACTGCCCCAACATTTGTTCCTCCTGTTGACAATACTTGTGCAATAGAGATAGAGGTTGAGAGTTGTATTTTCCCATTTGGATTGTTACCAGCACCTAGTAGTCCACCTACATTTTCAGTACCCGTTACTTGCCCTCTATTAATATTATCGACAATGGTAACTTGCGTTTCAGGGTCCGACACATCAATTCTACCTACAATACCTCCCACATTTTTATTTCCGTACACTGAGAATAGGTTGAGCGAATTATTGATTGTTTTATCTTCGTTTGTTTCTCGCATAAGACCAACCAGACCACCTGCTGCGGTAGAATATGGGGCGAATACATCGCCATTGTTGGCACTAGAGGTAAATCCTGCATACGATTCACCCACTAATCCACCGGCTATAATTTCACGATTTTCGGCAGGCAGAGTACGATTCTCCACTCGCGCATAATTAAACAAGAAATCGCCTGTTGCCCCTTTATGTAGTCGTCCTGCTACTCCGCCTACCCACGAGGTATCGAGATTCGTAGTAGCCGTAATATAACCCGACACTACCACAAAGTCTAGGTCGGCGGTAAACTCTCCATTGTCGCCACCAGCAACTAGTCCGAAGAGCCCTGTATATTTTTTATTGTTGTTAATATAGATGAAGTTAATTTGGTATCCACCTCCTTGGAAATTTCCTCTAAACACATCTTTTAAATGGCTTGTACCTGCACTCATAACAGCCTCTTCGCCTCTTCCTATTGGAGGGAAGTTATAACGTTCTAACTCTTCCGCTGCTTTTAATGTTCCATCAGTATTGAATGCTCCCATATTTAAGTGAGCCATTTGTCTAAAGTGGCGACCAGCATATCCGAAGTACTCTGTACCTGCGTATGTATTAGCTAACGTATTTACTGTTCCTAAAGTATTTGAATTTCCATTCACGGCTAGGGCAATATGAGCGAGCTGGGCTGGATAATATATGGTAATAGGGTCTTCAGGTGAAAGTCCACTACCAGAGCCTGCAAATACACCTAGTTCATCATCCCAATAACCAAATTGGTGCGGTTCGGCCTCTTCTGGTTTTCCACCCTCAGCTGTGTGGCGGTAGTTTCCAAAGTCATCGACCATCATTCCACCCCATGCTCTTCCTTCATGCGCCCAGTATGGACGGGTAGGATTCGCTGCTTTTCTATTTGTAAAAATGAATGTTTTGGAAGGTGCCGCAGGGGTTGTTACTACAATGGTATCGCTGTGCACGTGCTCAGCAATTGGAATAATAACGATGTTACCCACTATTGATAAGTGGTGATGCGTTTCCCAGTCTACCTCTGCATCTGTAACTAATGGGAGTTGTAACGGGATGGTAAAGTTAGCTTGCACATTCCCTATGTTTTGAGGAGACTCAATGTATATTGGCATAGAAGCGATAGCTGCATTGGTTCGCAATCTTCCATTATAAATATCTTTATATCCTATAAAACCTCTTACATTACTACCAAAGCCAACAGGCTCACTATCTCTATCAATCTCTTCATGATTTACATTCGCAAAAGTATCTAATATTGGGTAATAATTGGTGATGGCTAACCAATTTGGTTTATTATTATTTGCATCAATCCCCAATGCCCCTGTAATTACACCTGCTTGAAGTTCTTCATTGGCGATAATTTGATTGGTAGTAAGCGATGTGGTCATTCCGTTTTGGTTGTAACCAAACGAGCCAGACTGCGGAAGACCAATTCCAGCATGTAACGATTGCATTGCATCGTAGAAGTTGGAACCAAGTCCAGAAACACCTCCTCCTGCAACATTAGGTTGCTCAATGGCCCCAACAATAGCTCCAATGAACGTATTATTAAAAGGTGATTGTACTCCTGTAAAGTATATAGGCGCCGCGACTAAATTATTGGTGATATTTTGGTGATAAGAATTAAATTCATTCTCAGATTGCAACTCAATTATTAATCCAATGATACCACCAGCACGAGAATGGTTCACATTAAGTGTTCCATAGTTAGCATTATTTTTCACATGAGTTTTTAAGGCCAAATAATCTGGGGTATTAGTTGCAGCTCCCACAATTCCACCTACTATCGAGTCTCCAGTAATGGTACCTGTATTAAAACAGTTTTGAACGATGGCCTCCATTTGCGTTTGCTCCGCATCGGTTTTAACTTTTTCAATTTTCCCTACAATTCCCCCTAGTATATCATTGTCTACAGCTCCGATAGCTCCTCTATTAAAACAGTATTGCACGGTAGCATTACCTGTAATTTTACCCACAATTCCACCAGTTGCTGTATTGGGGTTTTGGTTTTTAAAAGTACCATAGTTGTAGCACCATTCTACTATGGCAGGTGCTCCACTAAGGTCGCGTAATTCCCCTGCAATAGCACCACCATGGTTAGTAAATGTTCCGCTTCCAGTTTCTGAGATAGATACGTGGCGCACTGAACCTCCTTCTACTACACCAAAGAGTCCTTGCTCATTCAACACTATTCCTTGTAGTTCGACCCCCGCACCATGAAAATGACCACGGAATGGGTTAGCATCGTTACCTATACTAGGGAAAGGAGCGTCAGTAAATGAGAGTAAATTATGGAGGTGATAATACATTCCAGCTGGTTCGGCACCCGTATTAACCCTACGCGCTAAGTCTACTAATTGCTGCGCATAAAAAATTTGATATGGGAATGCTTCGGTTCCTGCACCTTGTAACTCAAAATTGCTAGTTGCTGGATTCCAAGCGCCAAAGTGATGAGATGTCTCAGTGATAGGCTCAGTACTTCCAGTCCATGGACGTGACAAGTAGCTCCATTCTGGGCGGGTCGCATTATTAACAATATTATTAATAAAATGGAAAGTTTTGGTAAATTCATCTAACGACACCGAAAGCGATTCTTGCTCACCCGTGCCTACTGTGCTATATAAATTGTTTATTAATTCTGGGGAATAAGTAAGGGCTC
>CAYJOY010000039.1:0-4358 GCA_964371885.1 uncultured Lentimicrobiaceae bacterium
TTCAAGGGCATTCAAAAATTTCGACATGGATTTACCAAGTAGCTTTAAATAGTGCCATCACTTATAGTAAGAACAGAAGTAAAGCTTCGTCTTTTGTTGATTTTTCGGAAGAGTTACAATTAAAATTACACCACATAGAAGACGAGTGCTTAATAGGCGAATTGTACGAAATTGTGGATAAACTTCCGGCGATAGACCGCTCCATTATATTCCTTTACTTGGAAGGGGTATCGCACCAAAGCATTGCTCAACTTACAGGGTACACCACCAGCAATATTGGCACAAGAATCCAAAGAATTAAACAGAAAATGATTACCATAAAAAACGAATTAAACAATTAAAAATCATGAATTTAGAAGAATTTAAAATGCAATGGCAGCAATATGATGAAAAACTATCAAAGTTAATCATTATTCAACAAAAAACGGTAAATAAAATTATTACATCGCGTATTTTCACTTTATTGGACCGCCTTAAAACAAAAAAAATAGTTATGGGGCTCTTTTGTGGCACGGTATTATTTTATTTAATAGCGAATTACAGTTTATATATAAACGATTATAGATACTGCATTCCATTTATCGTTGTGTCATTAATTTTTACGATTAGTTTGGCGTATTATGCAAAAATGGTTCTTTTAATACACTCATTTAATCTCAATTCTCATACCATTGTTGCATGTCAACATAAAATTAGCAAAATAAAAATTAACGAAAAAAGAGAGGGCTACCTTTCCTTAATGGTGGCTTGTCCTCTCTTACTAATTTGTTTGCCTCCACTAACATCAATAACTTTTAACAGGCTCAATTTCTATGAAAATTTAACCGCTTATTTGCCAGGATTAGTAATTGCCGCTATTATTGCCGCAGCTTACGGGATATATATTTACAAAAGAAATATAAAAATAATTAAAGATATTGAACAGGAGGTAAACGGGTTGTAAGAGATGGGCAATACTGGGTTACTATAGAGGGGGCATTTTGGGGTGTTGCGTAGAATTTCAAGTTCTTTAGTTAATCGTTATCTCATATAATATCCACCCGTTTTAGGTGCACCCCTAAACTCGATAATATCACTATCTCGCAGCTCTTTGATGTAACGTTCAACCGTTCTTTCGACAATATCAGGAAAGTGAGGTGCAATAGTTTTTGTATTTATTCCTTCATTTGCTCTAATCAAATCAAGTATTTGTCTTTTTACACCGACATCGTTAAAATTTGCAGTGTCATCTTTAGTATTTACACCCTCGCGAACTGGATTTACACCCTCATGATTATTGGCTGGAGCATTGATTTTTTACTCGGTAGTATCCACTTTACTCTCAACGCCCTCACGGCGTGCCCCGACACGCCATCTTTAAAAGTTTGCGGACGCCACACTCTTTCCCTTTCATTTTTTTTCATTTTCGCAGGCAGATCTCTTACATGAACAGCGGCGTTTGCATTGTGTAAATAAAAACATCTTTCGCTCATAAATCATTGAAAAAAAATGAGTACTTTTGCGCCGAAATTGTCTGTGGGAAACTTACTTATTAGCAATAACAGTACAAATAAGTTAACTTATACGTAGAGCTTATGATAACTGTGAGACGGTAGATATTAAGATGCTAAACGCTGAGATTACAGAGACTGTAAAGAAGATTGAAAAGTTTCGCATTGAGATAGATGCTATAGTGCGAGAAATTGAGTGTTGAGAGTTGTTAATGGAAAATTGAGAATGGAAAATTGGTGAAGTTATGAGCAATAATAATGATTAATGCTAAAGGAGCAAACATCCGAGTTTATTCTCTACACCACCCCAAATGGAGCTGTGCAGATTGAGGCCTTTGTCAAGGATGAAACCATTTGGCTCACCCAAAAGACTATGGCAGAGCTTTTTGGTGTAGATAGAACAGGTGTAAGCAGACACTTAAAAAACATCTTTGAAACAGGTGAGCTAGTTGAAGAAGTGGTATGTGCAGAAATTGCACATACCACTCAGCATGGTGCTATCGAGGGTTTAATCCAAAATAAGCTTGCTAAATATTATAACCTCGATGCCATCATCTCAGTGGGCTATCGTGTGAACTCGTCTAAGGCTACGCACTTTAGAATCTGGGCTACTCAGATACTGCGAGAGTATATCACCAAGGGCTTTGCGATGGATGACCAGAGGTTGAAGCAGGGCAAAACGGTCTTTGGTAAGGACTACTTCAGGGAACTGTTGGAGCGTGTTCGCTCAATCCGTGCAAGTGAGAGACGAATATGGCAACAGATCACCGATATTTTTGCGGAGTGTAGCATCGACTATAATAAGAACGATGCCATTACCACCGAATTTTACGCTACAGTGCAGAATAAATTCCACTATGCCATTACGGGACAAACCGCAGCGGAGATAGTCCACAGCTGCGCCAATAGGGATAAAGAGTATATGGGGCTCACTACGTGGAAGAATGCCCCCGAGGGCAGAATTTTAAAGATGGATGTAACGGCTGCTAAACTTATTTAAACGAGAAGGAGATTCGCCGTTTGGAACGTACTGTTACTGGTTATTTTGATTATGTGGAGGATCTAATCGAGGATGAAAACACCTTCACAATGGAGCAGTTTGCCCAAAGTATCAACGAGTTTTTATCGTTTAGACGATATGAAATCCTTGAGGGTAAAGGCAGGGTTCGCAAAAGTGTAGCCGATGCCAAGGCTGTGGAGGAGTACACGGAGTTTAACAAACGTCAAAAGATAGAGTCTGATTTTGATAAGGTGGTGAAACAACTAAAAAAAGGAGAGTAAGGAATGAGCTATTTAGATAAAATATTAGATGGCTTAGTGTTGAGTGTTCAGTGGAGACCATTCTCCATTCCCCATTCTCCACTCCCCGCTCTCCATTCTCCACTCTCCATTCTCACTATTGCAGAGTAGAACCATTTTATTGTGCTCACGTTGGCTATGAATTTCCCCACAACTGCTCCACGCGTGCCCTCATGGCGGCGTTTACATTGTGTAAATAAAAACATCTTTCGCTCATAAATCATTGAAAAAAAATGAGTACTTTTGCACCGAAATTGTCGGTGGGAGACTTGCTTATTAGTAGAAATCTACCAAGTTGGTTAGCCCATACGTAGAGGTTATAGATATTAAAAAGCTGAATGCTGATATAGTCCAAGCTGTAAAGAAAATGGAGAATTGAAAATGAATATGTTCGAGGAATATAAAAGAGAGGGCAAACCCAATCAACAGCAAAAAGCTGAGAATTGGGCTATTGCTATTGGTCTGCAACAGGTTGATAATCTTACGCCCTCTAATTATCTTATTGAGACGGCTAAGGAGAATATCGAAGGTCGTATAGATATTGAGCAGGCAAAGCAGAAGATTGATTCATACTACAAAACAGACGAGGGTAAACTTCAAGGCGAGGCTAAAGAACAGGCTGATAAAGTTTCGGTTCATATTGCACACCTACTTGCCGACAAATCCTTTACCTTTGCTCCAACCACCCTTTTTTCAATACATAGAGCACTTTTTAGTGATGTTTTTCCTAAGATAGCAGGGATAGTTAGAACCTATAATATAACCAAAGATGAGATTGTGCTCAATGGCGACACAGTTATATACGGAAGCGCAAGTCAAATTAGGGAGACCTTAGACTATGATTTCGATAGAGAGAAAAGGTTTAAATACAAGGGGTTGAGTTTGCGAGAAAAGATGGAGCACATAGCCGATTTCGTATCAGGAATTTGGCAGATACATCCTTTCGGAGAGGGAAACACACGTGCGATTGCCATTTTTACCATAAAATACCTGCAATCAATGGGCTTTAACGCTAATAATGAATATTTTGAGAGTAATGCAAAATATTTTAGAGATGCCTTAGTTAGAGCCAATTATCAGAATTTGAAAAATGATATAAGTTATTCAACGCAGTATTTGTATGATTTTTTTGATAATCTACTTTTAGGAGGGAAAAACACGCTTAACAGTGCTAATTTGGTAATAGAGACTGAGGAGCGAGGGCAAAAAACTAGGGGAGCAAAGGAGAAAACTAGGGGGAAAGAGTCAAAAACTAGGGAGAAAGAGCCGAAAACTAGGGAGAAAATCATAGCTCTTATTGAGCAAAATAGTAAGATCACCACAAAAGAACTAGCAGTTATGATTGGCATAACCGAGAAAGGGGTAGAATGGCAATTAACACAATTGAAAAAGAACAAACTTATTGTTAGAGTAGGATCTAATAATGGAGGTCATTGGCAGGTGGTGAAAATTGATGATTGAGACTTGAAATTGAGCTATTTAAATAAAATATTAGAAGGGTGAATGTTATTTTCGCGGGCGAATTTACTCCCTCAATACATCTCGAAATACAAGAGCTAATAAAACTAT
>CAYJOY010000039.1:4368-5348 GCA_964371885.1 uncultured Lentimicrobiaceae bacterium
AAATCAACAAACAAAAAAATAATTAAAACTAATTCTCCATTCTCCATTCTCCATTTGAGCAATTAATAGAGACCTACTCCAATGTTATCTTTAAGGTTTGTCGATTTTAGTCTGTGTCCCCATAGTCTATCTTACGCAGTTTATTATAGTATCTATTCCGTTTTTTGAACATTTTCTCTGTGAATCTATTTTACTTTTGGATAATCGCTTAATCTCAGCGAGATACTTCCATTGGTCATTAATTGGCTCAAATGTCTCTGGAGAGATAAAACAAGAGTTCCCACTTTTTAGAGATGTGCCCTGTAATGGCAATGCAATTAAATTGCCCAATCCCTTACCCGAATGTTGATCTTGATTTGGGAATAATCTATCAAAACTAGGCTCTTTATCAAAGCGAGAAATAATCCCAGATTGCATTAACAAACTAAACATTTTTATTTTTTTGACACCCATTTTTTATTCTCAAAATTCTGAAACTCCATTTAAAACCACACAACTAAAATAATACGTTTTCCCCACAATGGCAGATTTTATATATAAGATGAGTATCGCTCGACGAAAATAATTCCCCACTCCTCACTCTCCATTAAACTATTATTTGTAGTGTTATTATTTGTGTTTTCAGTGTCATTTGTAGTGTCATTAACTCGCATTTGCTTACTTTACAATCCAACGACCAGTTTTATTATTACCAATACGTTCAACACGTCCGACACCTTTTAAAGCCTGTAAATCACGCTTAATAGTTATTACGCTGACATTTAAAATTTCAGATAATTGTTGTGCTGAAATAGTACCATCATCAACTATTAATTTTAGTATCTCTTGGTGCCTTTCATCAACTTCTAACGCTCTATTAGTATCATTATTAGTATCATTGGCATCATTGGTATCATCAGTGTCATCAGGTACATAACTACGTTTAATAAACTGCACTTGGAACGACAAGCCTACTTCTCTCCATTTTAGCTCTATATTAG
>CAYJOY010000039.1:5358-11004 GCA_964371885.1 uncultured Lentimicrobiaceae bacterium
CGATGAGTTTCAGGCCATCCCCCCATTGATCTATAATACCTAGACGTTTGAATAGCGGAGCTATCAACTTGTTGCGTGCGTAGCTCTGGCGACTCTCCATCGCATTATAATCAATCGATGGATATAAAAGACCAGGGCTTGTTACCTCAATCATCTCATCATAAATAGCCACCTTTATATCTGACCCTGTTATCGAGTAATCACGATGGACAACAGCGTTTCTAAGCACCTCGCGAATAGCCTTTACAGGATATTCCCAACGACCAACAGTGTAAACGCCCTCTACCGTTGCACCTTCATTAATATTGCGAAGAACAAATTTGTACGCCCCCTCAGCTTGCGACACAATATTAGTGGTAATGCTCTTTCTATCGATAAATATATCCGAAGTAATCCCTTTGAACCTTGCGCACTCAACCTTTGCAAAATGAAACAACGTATTACGCAAATCATCATCCGAGAGCAACAAAAGTGCATTTGTTGGGTACTCGATGCCTTGCTCCTCTTTCAGAAGATCAAGCTTGTGTAGCACCTGATTATCAAACACCTCACCAAACACACTCTGAAACTCAAACTTTGGGATGGGCAATCCGGTCTCTTTAAAACCTCTGGTTACTTTGCCTATGCTTTGCCCCGATAAAAGCCCTTCGCATCTTATCCTTTCGCTAGATAG
This sequence comes from uncultured Lentimicrobiaceae bacterium, assembly GCA_964371885.1. GTDB lineage: Bacteria > Bacteroidota > Bacteroidia > Bacteroidales > WCHB1-69 > CAYJOY01. The sequence continues at coordinate 6,032 of CAYJOY010000039.1, forward strand.
CAGGTTGGCGGTGTTTAAAAGTTGCGTTTACGGAAAGGCAAGAGGGTGTTAGGCATTGAGAGGGGTATATTACATCATGTACTTTTTCTTAGACTCCAAGGAAATTGTTTTGTCTATTTTGTAGAAACAAGGCCCTTTGTCGAGCATATCATTTAGAAAATCTTGATCATTATCAGAGAAAGTGCTTATTATTACATTAAGTCGGCCAACCGACCTGAAAAGGGCCTCTGCCAAAGGCATTCTATGCACAGAGTTATTTATTGTTAAAAAAATGGACGTAGTTGATTTATAATTATATTCATCTAAGATGTCAACAATCCCTAAACGCGTTGCCCAAGCTGCTTTAACAATGTGATTTGAATTATTGTCAACTTCATAGTTGTCAAGTAACATTATAACATCAGACATTGCTTTGCTAAGCTTGCCAAACGCTGCTCCATGTTTAAATAATTTTCCTATCATTTTTAACTAAATTTTGACATTATTTTTAAGTTGTTTTTTTGAACATCTTCTACTATAATCCTTAACATTTCATTCTGATCCATGTCTGCATTGAACTCCCATGAAAGTTTAGAATTCCCAAAAATCATACTTTTCACTTTGTACTCAACAACCACATTTCCGAACACTTGGTTTATAAAGAATAATGTAGAGCCACTTGATCCTGAAGAACCTATAGTTATCGAATCGCTCGTTTCATTCATAATTTTTGCTGAAGGATCGGAAGAGAGTATAGAATTCACGAGGGTTGAATATTTCTTCCTTACTCCTCCAACTTGTTTTATTTGATTAAGATCATTTTTTCTATCACTAAAAAAGCAAAATAACATATAGGTTATTATTGCTAAAATTATTACCCACCACATAGTTAGCTTATATATTTAATTATTGAATTTATTATTTCTGTTGTTTCTACGCCCTTTTTGAAATCCCACTCATGAATCACTTGTTTGTTTCTTATGTAAATGATACGGAGTTTACCAGAATGTTGCGTTAAGTTTAAGTATTCTTTTTCTTTTTCTCCTATAAAAATAGCATCGTTTCTTTCTTTGTAAATATCCCAATGGGTAATATTCGCAATTTCACTTACCAAACCTGGAAATGAATTTCGTATAAATGTAGCATAACCATCTTTATTTAGACTATTCTGCTCATCATCGTCTATTTTTTTCATTATTTTCCCTCTTAAATACAAGAGCAGCAGGACTGCTACAAAGAGTATAATATAATTCATAATGTGCATTGAGGGCTTATATGCGCATTCCTCTGGTCGGCTGTTAAGTTTGATATTATTTTTTAACATCAACCTCGCCAACAAAAAAAGCGTGGTCAATACTTATACAGTTAGAAGGTACGACCAAGCACCCATCCTCAAAATAAGTATAGCCCACGCAAACCGTGAGCGCTTTACTTATTGTTTTTTGAGGATGTAAAATTGGTCGTTTTTCTAACTCAAAACAATAGCAAACGCTATAGTAAAATTGGAATCTAAAATTAAAAATTTCACCCTTCAGAAATAGATTCCTTACTTTCTGAAAGGTGTATATTATTCGGCTGCAAAAATACATGAATTTTTATAAAAGCAGCATAGGAAAGCTGAAAAAAATAACTGTTTTTTGCATCTTGATAGGGGCAGTTATTTTACTCACGGGGCAATTTTTATTTTGATATATTTAGCCTTAATTTCTACAGGCTGCTATACGAATAAAAAGCAACATGCTTTTACAATAAAGTAACGGACAAACAATAGGGTTGTTTGTCCGTTCCAAAATATATTGTGATAAAGAATGTTTGGTGGGTGGAATCTATGCTTCTATATAAATAGTTCTCTTTATGTCACAGTGTGGCTTATTACAACCACCCAGATTCCACACCGTCATAATAGTTTCATTGATTTTTTCCATAATTATAACTTTAGATATGTTTATAATAACTCTAATGGTTGTAAAATATGATGCAACCAAGTCGCACCAGTATGGTAGTTGATCAAGCCCCACTAATAACATAAAGATAGATAGCAATCTAATCGAGTGCAAAAATAGTGATATTTATTGATCTTTACATGATTTTGATTTATTTTTTAGAAAAAAAACAGCAATCGACTGACAGAATAGGCATAGCACATATCGCAAGTGGCTTCCCGGACTAGACTGGGCATCATTTACAACACTACTACTGCCGTACACATGCGAGCTAACCTTCCGTAAAAAGATGCGCATCTATGATTTAGAGAAACAAAACCTCTGCTATAAACGGCTCACTTATGATTCACGGTGTTTGGTAGAGAGATCGTGGATTTATCTAATCAACGAGCTAATATAAAATGGGATAGAACACTTAAAACAAGATGACATTTCTTTTAATAAAATCTTATTTTCAAGTAATAATGGTGTTAGGTCGCAAATATCTTCACTAGACAATTCATTTAATATATATCCAACGGTAGTCATAGCATTCCATCGATTAAAAGAAGTTGCATATTCAATGCTAAGAGCTAACAACAACTGTTTTGAATAGGCGTTAGAGCATAGCGGCATTATAATTCGTGCGAGTCTAGTAAAACTCTCTACGTCTTCACATTGGATCCATCTTTCATTATTTCTTATTGATTTATCAAAGTACAAGACGAATGTATCAATACCGCTAGCATGATGTTGGAATATCAATCTTAAGTCATCTGATGTCAATTTAGATAGAGAATTAGCCATAGTGATATTGTCAGTACCAATAAAGCATAGATGTTCAAATACGTCCTCGCAATATTCTGCGTTTCTTGATTTGCCATGTTTTTTTATAATTTCTTCAAGTGACATCGGAGATTTCTGTTGAAAAATATAAGCAATCTTATATTGTTCTAGTTTAGCTATGATGTACGCCACACTGTCGCACCTTTTATAAGGATCTGATTTTGTACATTCACTAATAATTGCTGCAACAAATGGATGGACTCTATCAAACTCTAAGTTTCTTGGGTCTAACCCGCCCGAAAATATATAATACAATGATTTTCCGATCATAAATATATCACCTGCGACACTTCCTCTTTTGAAACAATCTATATCGGCAAGATATTCTGGAGGATAATAACCTTCGGTTCCCCAAGGAGACGTGGTTATTGTTGTTGAATCTCTTTTTTCAAATCTGCCAAGACCTAAGTCAGATATTTTCACAACATCAGAAAGAAGTAGTGCGTTTTGAGGTTTAATGTCTCGATGTGTTATTCCATTCATATGTATTGCTTGAATACCTTTACAAAACTGAATACTGTTTTCAATTTTATCTTCCTCACTCATTGTTGCGCACAAATTATGAAGTGAATTATCACAAAGAGGCATTACGTAGTATGGAGAAGCGCAGTCAAGATTAGAGTCAATTACCTCTATTACATTATCATCTGTTATATTATTTAACATGCGTATCTCTCGTTTGAATCTTTTTACTTCATCCGTAGTTGCATTATTTTTCAAAGTTTTAAGCGCATACTGTTTATCGTCTTTATTTACAATATAAACATCAGCCATACCTCCGCCAGGTATCTTCTCTATTAGTGCATACCCATCAACTTTATCCCCTACTTGCATATTTTAAATTTTTATTATTACACCTAATTTCTTTTCTGCAAAGTTACAAAAAATAATTAAAAGCCCCCTTTAGCTCTAAATACCTACCCTTTAAAACAACAATTAGTTATTTCGCTCCACTCCACCCATCCATTTCGGAGCATACCCACCCATTATCCATTTTTTTGATAATAAAGGGGATAATATTCAACTTTTTGTTATTTTCGCGCTTGGATTCAGTATTGAATTTCCTTGTTTTGCTGTCTTATATCTTGTTGCTATAAACGAGTTTTTAATAAATTAAGGAAATAAAACAATAAGTTAATTAAATGATAATCAATGGTAAAAAATAAAAAATGGGGAAAGAAGAAAATAAAAGGAGCTTGAAGTTATTATTATTATTATTAAAAGGCGTCGCAGCAATAGTAGTGCTGCTGATGATTATCCTATATTTCATAACCTTTAATAATGGACTTTCTGTTGAAAGTGATGACTGGGGGAATTTTGGAGCCTACATTGGCAGTGTTATGGGTTTTCTAGCCTTTGCAGGAGTGCTCTATTCTGCTCATATTACCAAAAGGAAGGCAGATGAACAATTGAAACAAATGGAACTGCAGCACAAAGAAAACTCTGACCGAGACCTGTTTTTTAAGATGCTCGATTTGCATATTAATAAAGTTCCAAATATGGAATTTCATTTAAATACAAGAACATTAAAAGGAGTAAAGGCGTTTGAAAAGTTTGTGAAGATCGAGAATAATTATTTGAAATTCTATATGCTTCAACACTTCATAAGCATAGATGAATCTGCATTTTCTTGCGTTGATAAAGAAATAATACCAATGCTGAAGCCCCCTTATAAATATCAGGGTTTTAAAGAAAAAATTAAGGAAGATACGACTGTGAATAAAGCTAAAAAGAAAGAGACTGAGGAGTTAGACAAAATAGTACACAAAGTTAAAGAAAATATGCCTAAACTTACATTGGAGGAATACTATGATCTACTACATAAGGCGGCTAATGATTTTAACAGCGAGTATATACACAATACTGGGCATTATTTTAGAAATTTGTATTATACCATGAAAATTACCAAAGAGCTAAATTTCAAATCTTTGGATCGTTATAAAAGCCTTTTAAGAGCGCAGTTGTCTAAGTATGAAATTTTTCTATCTTTTTACAATGCAATGAGTTCAAAAACAAGTAAAGATATGATAGACTTATTAATAGAATATAAAATATTCAATAATATAGATCCAGAAGAACTTCTTTTATTCAACGAATTTGTTGAATTTGATAAAGGAAGTGATAGATGCTCTTCCATGCTTAATAAATTGCTTGAAAAATCCAAAGAGAAAGCTCGTGAGGGTAAAAAGAGTTAGTTTTTGATTTGTTTATAGATAGAAGTTTACA
>CAYJOY010000039.1:11014-11326 GCA_964371885.1 uncultured Lentimicrobiaceae bacterium
AAAAGTTTCTTGTTTTTAAATTTGGAAAGGTCGTGCTGTTCTGTGCATCTATACATTGTTCTGACTTCAAATCCTTTATTTCCTCGACACTCATTAAGGCGCTTATATTTGAGCCAAATTATATACTTTTCGGTTTCGTGTGAAAATAAAATAAACTCGATACTAGAAGATATATCGTTAACTGAAAAATATTTATCTATTATATCAATTAGTGATTTCGGAAGATTTTCAATGTCAATATATGGTATTGGAGAGTTCATTGAAGCCATGGTGTCAATATTATCAAAATCTGGAATATAATGACGCGACAAT
>CAYJOY010000040.1:0-11171 GCA_964371885.1 uncultured Lentimicrobiaceae bacterium
TATCTCCAAACTTATTTCATTACTGAGTGTTATTTTAAAAAGCCCATTCTCTAAAAGAGAGCCTTTTTCAATATTCTCGCTTCTACGTAAGTTTTGTGCTAACGTGTTGAGCCATCCCTTCCGTTCCTGTTTAAGGTAATAAGGAATCGCTTCCGTTAAAATTTCGTTGGCTAATTTTTCTTTTTTTTGTGCTGTGGTGGTTTTCATATTTTTGCATTTAATTTATGATGCAAAAATAGCCTTAGCTTGAGCCGAATAAAAGCACAAGTGAAAAATAATTAAAAGTTGAAGGTTGAAGGTTAAAAGTTGAGGAAAACCCTACTCCACCACCCAATCGCGAATGGTGCGGGTAGTATCGTCGAAGTTAACCCCCACTTTAATCACTTTTTGGCTGTCCAGTTGGAAAGGGGCATCATACCCTTTTTGGTTAATTTGGGCTAAAGCATCTTGGGCGGTATAGTTGAGTTTGAACTCCAACAAGTAAAGGTGTTCAGGCGTTCGTATCAACATATCGATACGCCCCGAAGCTGTTTTTTTCTCCACCTCTACATATTGATCAATAAGCACCGTAAAAATGTAGAAGATGGTTTGGTAGTGCTTTTCCGATTTGTTGTTGAGGTCGTAAGGAATCTTGGCAAAAAAAACTTGGAGGCGGGTAAGGAATGTGTTGATGTCGCCTTTCATTAAGTCTCTGGCAAAATGGAAAGAGGAAAGATTATTATCGCTAAAAACATTTGGCAATAAGCGAGGTATTAACGATTCCACCAAGCCAATACGAACCTCTTCATTAGGAATCCCAATGGTATAAATATCCATCGCTTTATCATACGATTTAATGGTGAGGTAACCACTGTGGTAGAATGTGGGAATTATGTCGAGCGTATCGGTTATGGGAGCATTAAATCTTGAAGACTTCAACTCTGCCCCTTCTAATTCATCAATATTGATTTTTTGGTGTTGAAGCAAATCTAACAGAAAGGTAGGGGTGGCACTGGCAAACCAATAATTATCGTATTTGTTATCCAAAAGCACATGCAACACACTATATGGATTATACACATCTGGCGATTTCTCAGATAAATGATAGCCGTCGTAGCGTCGTTTTAAATGGGCACACGCTTCGTCATACTTTTCCGAATTACTTTCGGCTAACAGGGCAATATCTTCTTTAAAATGTGTGAGTAATTCCTCTTCAGTAATACCGCAGATGGCAGAAAACTGCGGCGTCATACTAATATTCCGCAGATGATTCAACTCACTAAAAATGCTCAACTGGCTAAATTTGGTAATACCTGTAATGAAGAGAAATTTCATATACTTGCCACAATCTTTCAAAGGACTGAAAAAATCTCTGAGTAGAATCCGTGCATTTTGCAACTTTTCTTCATGGTACAAATTATCTAGCAGCGGTGCATCGTACTCATCTATCAATACCACTACGGGCTTACCCGTGGTTAGGTACGCTGTTTCAATAACCTTTTCGAATCTTCCTGAGAGAGAAGTTCTAATTTCTTTGATATGATACGTTTTTTCAAAATCTTCTAACAGCGACTGGAGCATCTCCTCAAAAGCACGATCGCCATTACTATTTTTACGCGTGGCAAAGCTTAAATGCAACACAGGGTGCTGAACCCACTCTTTCTCTAACTGTTCTATGGCCAACCCTTTAAACAACTCTTTTTTTCCTTCAAAATAGGCCTTTAGAGTGGAGACTAGCAAACTTTTCCCAAAACGTCGAGGGCGGCTGAGAAAGGCTGCCTCGCCACCTTGTATCAATTTATACATTAACTCGGTCTTGTCTACGTAAGTATAGCCAGACGTAATCAATTTTTCAAAATCTTGAACCCCAATAGGATATCTGCGTATAGGTGCGGTCATAGTGTTTGGTTTTAGAGCATGCAAAGATATATTTTTTTTCTGATTCTAAGAGGCAACGTATTCATCGTATTGACGGCGTTCCTCTTCACTTAAAGCTGCATATTGCAACTTTTCACGTGCCTCTGGCAACCCTGGCGCGCTAGCATTTTCTGAAATACGACCACTCTTAAAATAATAAACCCACTCTTCTAATGGAGTGGCTGGCTCTTTGTTAAGTTTTTCAGTGCGAATTAAGTATGATTCTGGGAAAATTACCTTTGACGATTTTAAAATAGATCTTTCTTCATCAATTTTTATTGTTGAAAATGTATCGTTACAATGCACTCCCGTTAACACAGTTTGTCCGAGGTACACATAATCAGTTCCTTCCCAAATATCGAAATACATAATGCCTATTGAATAGACTCTCTTCACAGCACTACGCCCTACACCATAGTTGACGATCTTTTCAATACCTGGGGAAGGAGCAAATGATCGGTAGTCAAAATGTTGGAGTTCCCGGTTGTTATGTATCTCTACAACAATAGACTCCTCCTTACTATTTTTTGCCATAACGCTTAGTCTATTACGATTAAACGCATGGTTATTAGAAAGCTTTTCGTCTTCCAAAACTTCTACAATCGTTACTTTTTCATCCAATAAGGTGGAAATAAACCCTTCTAAAATGTTGAAATTTTCTTTTTGGCGGAGTAATCTTTTTACTGCCCAGTCGAATCTGATAATTTTTTCGCTTCTCATAAGTTATAATTTTTAGTTAGATAAAATCAGACAGCAAAGATACTGATAATTATTTAATTTTTCAAGATAAAGAGAGCAATTTTTTCTTCACGACGTCATTGCGATTTTCACGCCACAATCTCTTGAGTGCGAAACGCTTCGTAATTAAAAGAGATTGCGCGCCAAGCGCACAATAACGTCGTGAAAGAGAAAGTTATGGCGCAACGCGGTACACCAAAGCCTCTTCTGGGGAAAGAACGCGTTTAAGGGAAAGAGAACGGCAATAAGAGGAAGATGGCGTCATGCACGCCATGACGTCCTCTACGCTAAACTATGGCAACCTAACAAGGCGGAGCCCCAAGTAGCCGTCCATATTGGAGGGGTTGCGACTTAAGCGGTCAAAAGCACGACATCCCACAGCAGCGTCGTACCAGCCGCCACCTCGAATCACCCGAAACGAGCCCGATGTAGGACCATAGGGATCAGTCTGCGAGTTACTACTGTAATCTCCATACCAATCCCAACACCACTCCCATACATTACCAGTCATATCGTATATCCCTAACTCATTAGCTTGCTTTGTTCCTACAGGATGAGTAGCACCCCCTGAGTTATCTCCAAACCAAGCTACCTCATCAATATTATCACTACCAGAATACAAATAGCCAGCACTTAACGAGCCGCCGCGTGCCGCATACTCCCACTGTGCCTCGGTGGGCAAACGGTAACCGTTGGCGTTGGGATTTACGGTAACCTCAGCTCCATTAACAGTATAAGAAAGGGTTAAACCCTCACTAGCACTTAATGCATTGCAAAATTTTATAGCATTGAGCCATGACACATTCTCAACAGGATGATCACTTCCTTCAAAATAGCTATAATTCTCTTCCATTACCGACTCCCACTGCGCTTGCGTTACTTCGTACTTGCCAATATAGTAACTGCTCAAAGTTACTGAGTGAACAGGACGTTCATCACTGTCGCCAATACTCGCATCGGGATTTCCCATTTCAAAGGTGCCCCCTGCTACGTAAATCATCCCTTCTATTTCAACAATAGTAGTGTTCCAAATCGCGTACAAAGTAGCATTTTCTGTAGCAGTGTAACTGGCTTGATCGGCATACTCCACTGCACCCGTTGTCGTGGTTGCCCAACCTGCAAAGGTGTGCCCCTCGTAGGTAAATGTGTTGGCTGATAATTGAGCTGGCGTTTCGGCCTCAAAGGTTTGGGCTGCCATCTCGCCTACCCCGCCGTTGGCGTTAAAGGTGACCGTAAAAGTGGTAGTGGTGCTTGAATTGTTCCACACCGCGTACAAAGTGGCATCTTCGGTAGCAGTGTAATCTGCTTGGTCGGCATACTCCACCGCACCCGTTGCCGTGGTTGCCCAACCTGCAAAAATATGCCCTTCGTAAGTGAAAGTGTTGGGTGATAATTGAGCGGGGATTTCGGCCTCAAATGTTTGGGATTCCATCTCTCCAACGCCGCCGTTGGCGTTAAAAGTGACTACATGATTTTCTACCTCGGGATTACACGAAATCATAAATAGCGAAATCATAGCCATAAATAGCACATAAAAATTTTTCTTCATAACATTATTGTTTTAATTTATAAATAGTTGATGTTGATTAATACGTTTTTTTATACAGAATTTTTCACTGTGCGAATATATGATTTTTTTGAGATAGTTGATATAGTTGAAAGTTGGAAAGTTAAATGTTGCAGGTTGCAGCCGATGACGTTATTGGGGCAAAAAAATGCAACTTCCATTGACACCAAACTACTGCGCCAATGGAAGCTACAAAACAAAAACATTTTTAAAACAAATTTTATATCATGATTAATACTTTAGAATTTTAGCTAAACAGAAACACTCTTCTCAATTTAGGTGATGTTATTTACGATTAAATAGTAAGATGTGCGTAGTAAATCATACGCTTAATAAAGCGTTCTTTCTCGCTAACCTCTCCTTCGAGTAACTGAATTTCTGATAAGATGTTAACCATTGACTTGAGTGTTGAGCACGCCTCCTCTCGGGAACCGTATACTAACAAGGCTTCGAATGCCGTGTAGTAGCTCACAGGATGTATATCGCACAATTCGGCGTCGGCGTTGTGTAATAGCAATATTGGCATTCCCACCTTCTCGCAAAACGACAATACCAGTGGAAAAAAACACTCTTTTTCATGAAGCAATTGCGCAATAAAGTCGCTACCAGCGGCGTAGGAAAGCATGCTTTCAAGCAAATTCTTTCTACCTGTAAGTCGCGCTTTTATGGGATACTTAAGCCGTGTACAGTCCACTTCTTTGCTACATTCTACATTTCGTTTGAACGTCTCTATCAGCTTTGTTTTATCTTGTGCAAGATAATAGGTAATCCCTTCTCTCAAAATTTCATTCGCTAACGTCGCTCTTTTTAGTGCTTTTTTAGCTTCCATTTTTGCTTGTTTCTTTAATTTCATGATGCAAAAATAGCCTTAACTTAAGCCAAATTCGGGCGTAGATGGGGGACATTGATAAAAAATCCCTTAATTTATGAAAGCCGCAGCTAATGCATCCAAAAAACGCTCCTCATTACCCTTCATCTCATGGCAAAACCCTTGAAAGGTATCGCTTTTGCTAATGGAAAGTTGCATTTGGTATATAGTACCGCCATATCCTTTCAATGTGCCATAAAGAACGGATTCATTAGCATTCTGATTACTGTATGGATAGATAAGCGCCCCCTTTTGCGCGGGTAGGCAGTGGAGGTAGGTGATGAGCTGGTAAAGATCTTCACGGGGAATGGAATCATTCAAAAACTTATACTTGGCATCAAGGACTATCCCTTGCTCGCTATTGTAGAAATCGGGATAAATTCGTCTGTCATTACCCTCGAAAAGGCAGGCGTGCTTTCCATTTCCTCTGTTATCGTAATGGGCGTAGTCCACTGGTAGTATTGTTTTGAGATATTGTTCCCAAAGCCATGCCCCGTCGAAAATGATTCCGTACACTTTATCGTTTTGTTCGCCCGCCAAACTCATTTTTTCTTTACGGAGAATTTTCAAACAAAGTTGTTGTAAAAAGGTATACTCCGTAAAATAAGGATGCCTCTCTGGCTTCACATTTTCGGCCATTACTTGCAAACGCTTATTCTTATAATAACTCGGCGTGGCTGCCATTATTTGCGACACCGCTTGCGAAGTTTCTACATCGGAATGCAGAAGATTTCTTCCACCTATCACCTGGCCTTGAATATACTCTATGGTATGGCGAATCAGTTGGGTGAGATGATTATCGAAGCTGTATTCTTTGGTAGTGTACGCTACTTTTCCCCGAAAAGGGATATTCTCTTTAATATGACGCGATACATCAATAGTGCCCCGAACCTTGGCATCGTTGTAACGATAAGTTCGATACTTTTTAAACATCCCTTGCGACAAGGCGCGTTTTAAATAATGGGGAAATAGATACGGTAAAAAGTCCCAAATAGTATCATTGTTTTTTGAGGTTTTTAAATCGAACAGATTGATAGCAAACACTTTTTGCAACATGTAATGGAGGAAAAAGTTCCCCTTATTTTTATCGAAACGAGAGGTGATAGAGAGTTCGACATTGCCCCGCCCTATGAAACCTAGATAATTGCCCGTTTTAATTAATTGCTGCTGAAAAGTAAAAAGGGTATCACTCCCTTTCAAATCATGATGTTGTGCATGCAAGCAGTGTGGAAAAATAAGCAGATCCTCTTTCGCTTTATCCGCCAAATCATTAATGGGCGTTTCGGCTAGAAAACGGAGATTCTCAACCGCTGCTTTATTATCCAAAGCAGTAGCATACAACTTACTCAGAGGCACTCCATCATACTGATTATCTTGAACATTAATCTTGAACTGCTCCATTATCAGCACCTTTTGAGAAGTAACTCTTTTCTATTTTTCCTAAATATTCAGATGCTTGAGGCATTCCACGTAAATACTCTTTCAACAAGGGCTCTAAATGATAACTCCAAAGGCTTTTCCAATCAGGTTCGCCGTCCGTAACATAGTTATCTAATTTAAGAAAATAAGCAGGACCAATATGGTATGCTTTCCCTAATTCTGGAGTCTCTTCTATTTCTTTATTTATTGCTTTCATTCTGGCTTTCGCTTCAGCAGCCCAGTCAAAATCGTCCAACATATCCATTCTACTTTCGGCATCTACTTCTATCCAGGTAAAGCGGCGACGCATAGCAAAGTCCATACACTCTACGCTTCTGTCAATATCGTTCATAGTGCCAATAATATAGACATTTTCGGGAACATAAAACCACCCTTCTCCTAATTCAGGATCGAAGATAGTATCTGTTTCAGAGGAGTGTAAATTGGCATATTGGGTTTTTACTTTCCCTGCTAGTCCTCTATAACCAGGATCGATTGAGAAGAAAAGTTCTCCAAAAATTTTGGCAATCTCTCCACGATTTATTTCATCTATAATGAAGACGTATTTGTTTTGGAGCATATTATCTTTCGTTGTATGAGTGCTACTAAGATAATTTTCTAAAATATATTCCCCAATAGCTGGTTCGTATGAATCATTCTTCTTGAGATATTCCTTCGTTTTTATGTATTTATTTATTTTTGTGATGGATACTGTATGTCTCTTTTCTTGCTCACATTCGCTATCTTTGTATTTAGCTGGTATAACAAAAATAGAATCATCTTGAATTAAGATTTTAAACAAACTATCACTTCTTATACTCCGTATAGTTTTGTTACTCATATCTTTCTTAAAGATATTAATTGCATCATCAATCGAGTTATCATCATCGCAACAATTTATCTGGTTGCAAGAATATAGTGCTCTTTTACAAAATTCTTTAAATATGCCATCTTTCAATGTAAAAGTAACTCCATTGCTAGTTTTTTCTGCACGCAGTCCTTCCACAAAATCGGTGTAATCGTAGGAGGGATGAAATTGGACGAAGGCGATTTGTGTGTTATTATCATCTTCATATTTTGTTCCAGTAATTTGTTCCGCAATTTGTTTTGCAAGATAACTTTTACCTGTTCCAGGCGCACCAGTTAAAACTATGTTTTTATTAGTTTGTAATAGTTTAATGTATTTGTTGGAATTAGATGGTGTGTGTTTTCCCTGTGTGTTAAATTCAAATGAAATTATTGCTTTTGAAGCTTTGTCACTCTCATTATATTCGTATATTACTTTTCTTGCTAATTCAGAATTCATATTGCAATCTTTCCCTTTTTGAGTGAGTTCAAATTCTGCATGCCCCCCTTGAAGATAACCTGCTTTTTTAAATTTTGAAAGTTCTGAACTTACAATAGCCGTTTTACGAAATCCTAATTGCTTTTCTATTTCTTCGTAAACTTCCTTCGCTGTGTATACTTTTGGATTTTTTTTATACATTTCAAAAAATGCTAGTACGATTTTACTACCTTGGGTCTCTTTTTCCATATTACCTTATTTTTTAACGGGAACTTTCAATAATTTAAATAAATAATCAACTTTTACCTCCTCTCAAAACAGTTCCCATTATTTTTTGAAAAAAAGTTACGTTGAACGATAAAATTATAAGCTGAATTCAAGTTGTCAAAGCAACAAAATTCTAATTTTTAATTAATTCTAGGCCCAAAAAATTCATAACCTCCTCTAAAAACTGGACCTTTTTATCTTTAAAGAAGGTTTTATGGTTACAAAACTACGCAATATAAATTGAATAGCTATGGTGTCAGAAAAATTTAATCTCGTTAATTAATAGGATTTTATACTTTGCTATGTCAGAAAAAATGTACTTTCTAAAATATTTTTTGCAGCATTTTAAAAACTTTCCCACTCCATCTTTTTTCGCCATTCAAAAATATGTTTAGGAATTTTTTTATACATACAAAATTCATATTGAATAGCTGACTCACTATAGTTACCTTAATTTTTCGAAATTAACGTCACATTAAAAAATAAAAATTTAAACACCTTTTACGACGTCATTGCGGCCCACGCGCCGCAATCTTTTGAAAATGAGGGAGTACCACAAGTGTCAGAGATGGCGTGTCGGAGCACGCCATGACGTCGGCGAGGGGGTGGATGCGCGCCATGACGTCGACCATGGGGAGCATTATCACTCCCCCAACACCTACTGCACAAACCCCACCACTTTGGTTCCGTGGTCGTTTTCTGTTATGTGCTCTGCTTGGCAGTATTGGTGCAACATTTCTGTAGTGGGCTCTTTGCCGGTGAGCACCGTTTCAATGGTGTGTTTGCGGGCGATGTTCTCAATTTGTCCGCCGCTGAAATGGTACTGTGCCGCGAGGGTGGAAGCGGTGGCCTCACTCAAGCTGGGTAACATGGTTTGCCATATCGCCGCCTTGGCCTCTTGGCATGGCTTTTGAAACGCTACCTTGTACAGAAATCTACGCTCAAAAGCAGTGTCGAGGTTTCCTGTAATGTTGGTGGTGGCTATCATAATTCCCTCCAACTTTTCCATCTCTTGCAAGATGATATTTTGGATTGCATTCTCCATCTTGTCCACAGCACGTTCTGCGCCGTTCATCCTCACCCCTAATACGGCGTCGGCCTCGTTAAATAGCAAGATGGGGATGCGCTTTTGCGAGTTCACCAACCGTTGGTAGGTATCGAAAATTTGTTGGATATTTTTCTCACTTTCTCCCACCCACATACTTTTAATTTGAGAAATATTCACTTGGTAAATATCGCGACCCGTTTGTTTCGCTATTTGGTATACGGTCTCTGTTTTTCCTGTACCAGGCGCACCATATAAAAGCGAAGCAAACCCTTTGCGCATCCCTTTCTTTTCGAGATTTTTCTGCGCCTTTTTGAAGTTTTTCTCCATTAATAATGAGGTGAGTTGCGCCACCTCAGCCCCTTCGCACTCATTGTAATATAGCATTTTCTTCTCTAACTCCTTATGGGACAATAACGCTTTCTCCTTCGGCAATGTTTCTTCTTCAACAGGGAGGTTAGGAAGCAATTGCTGCAATGCTTTTTTTGTTAATGAATAGACCTCTCTGTCGAAAAGCGAATCTACCTTTTTGGGTTCTATCAGCCCCATGGTAAGAAGAGGATCTGATTTGGAACGGAAACGCGATAACAACCGTTTCTTCTCTATTCTTCCCAACCAGTCGAAATCACTCCTCACTATCCCATGGTCGTTATCATTGTAAAGCTTATGGCAGAAAAAGAGAAGCAAGGTAAATGTGTGATACTCCTCATCTTTCTCCATAATATCTAATTGCTTTATCTCTTTACAAAAGTGCAAATTAAGATTGTTATTCACGGCATCAGCAAGCTCCTCATACATGGTTGCCATATCAAAATCCCCTTCATCATCTTCAAAAACAGAGGAGAGGAAGTCGAAAAAGCTCTCTTCATTAGCTATTACGACGGGCTGAAAATGGTAAGGCTTGTTGGCTTGAATAGCTTCAAGTGCCTTAGGGTTTACGAGATAGAAAGATTGCCCTTCGTAACGACCTCTTCGAATGTTCTTTTTAAGGTATCCCTTTGTTCTTAATTCTTCAAATTCCTCCTTGAATTTAAGAATAGAAATGTTAGAACAAGCAAAATGGGTGGTAAAATCTCTATTGTCTACATTTGGATTATCGAACTCTTTCACAAATATAGATAATAGAATCACTTGAATCTCTGTAATATCTAACGCTTTAGCTAACGGCTGCGCGTAAGGGGCGCATTTGTCTAAAAGTTCATTGCTGAATTCCATTTTCTCACTCAATTCTAAAATTTGTTCAATGTATTCTAGGTAATTCATGGAGGTTACGCCGCGCTTTGTGCTTGCAGGCAATTGTTTTGTTTTTCTCATGCTCTTATTATTAACGTATAACTATTTAATTTTCAAACACCATCTTTTTTCAGGTATTTGCGGCAAAAATAGCATTGACATGAGCCAAATAACGGCGCAAGTGAAAAGTAATGTAAAAAACTACATCACCTTATTCAACTTAAAAAAATGATTGTAATTTTGCCGCCATAAAATTAAGAAAAAATGAGAAAAACAATTCTATTAATTGCAGTAATTGCAATGGGATTACTAATTCAAAGTTGTAGTAAATATAAAGATAATTTTCACACGATGTTCCCTAATGCGACAAATGAGAATTGGAGCAGACATGATGGTTATAAATTAGTCACTTTTTTAGAAAATGGGTACAATATGACTGCATGGTTTGATGAAAACGATAATTGGTACATGACCAATACGAACATCCTATACCACGAATTACCCAATGCGGTTCGTACAGCCTTCGAAGCTAGTGAGTGGGCAAGCTGGGCAATAGAAGAGGTAGAAAAAATTGACCGATTGAACATGGAGAGCGTGTATACCATAGAAGTAGAAAACGATGCTACCGATGAAGAGTATGTTATAGCCTACTTAGAAGATGGAACAGTAACGGGTGGAATATAGCTACTCCCTTTAAAGAATACACAAATTAACAATCTATTAATCATTCATTTACAAGATTATTTCCTATCCCCCCTTTTTCTGATAACGTGCCAATGCCCCTTTCAAAGTGTTGGCTATTTTTTTTCGTAGCCATTGCGGAGTAACCACTTCTAAGAGATCGCTCTGTGCT
>CAYJOY010000041.1:0-1518 GCA_964371885.1 uncultured Lentimicrobiaceae bacterium
TAAGTAAGTGCATAATCCTATGAACATTACAACGGCAAGTACGCTAAATGCGCTCGAGTTCGTCCACGAGTCTGGCATTGTGCTTCCTACTCCTAAATATTTTAAGAGTGCGCTCAGAACACCAAAAATTGCACCACCCGCTAGCATACCAGATGCTAATAAGGTCCCTTTCTCTTTTCTCGATTTGTTAAGTGCCTCATCTTTAGTTCTAGTACTAATAAACCATGCAATAAAACCGCCCACTAAAAGTGGTGTGTTCAATTGTAGAGGGATGAACATCCCTAGTGAAAATGCTAATGCTGGGATGCCAATTCTATCAAGAACGATGGCTAATATAGCACCAATAATATAGAGAATCCACGGAGTTTCGCCACCAAACATTAATGGTTCAATAATAGATGCCATTGCATTAGCTTGTGGAGCTACCAATGCGTCGTCGCCAGTATAGCCGTAAGTTTCCGATAAAATGATAATAACACCTCCTACAGTAAGTGCCGATATAAGGGTGCCAGCAAATTTCAATGCTTGTTGTTTATATGGAGAGGTTCCAACCCAATAACCAATTTTTAAATCGGTGATAAAACCACCCGCCATAGCTAGCGATGAACAAACAATACCACCCACTACTAAGGCAACGGTAATGCCAGTGCCCCCTTGTAATCCAACAGCCGATAAGATGAAAGATGATAGAATTAAGGTCATCATCGTCATCCCCGATACAGGGTTAGTACCCACAGTGGCAATGGCAGTAGCCGCTACAGTGGTGAAAAGGAAAGCAAAAATAAAGATGATAAGGAGCCCTATTAATACTTGACTGAGGCTCATTTCTAAACCACCAAATAAGAAAAAGATAAAGATCATAGCAATTACGGCCAAGAAACCGAAAAGAACGATTTTCATAGAGATGTCTTTCTGTGTACGGAGCTCTTTTTCGGTGCCTGTTCCCGAAGATTTACCCGCTTTAAATACCACACCAAAAGAACTTTTGATTACGCCTGCCGACTTAATAACGCCAATAATACCAGCCATGGCAATACCACCAATACCAATATAGCGAACGTAATCAGAGAATATCAATTCAGGATCTAACGTGCTCATGGCAACCCCTTCTGGAGTCATGCCATATTGCCCCAACATGGGAACAATAAACCACCACGATAAAAGTGAACCAGCGCATATAATGGTGGCATATTTTAATCCTATTAAATAACCAGTGCCCAATAAGATAGAGCCAGCATTCATTTTAAATAGGAATTTATGATCCATGGCTAGCTTTTCTCCCCAACCACTCATTCGAGTAGAAATATTTTCTGCCCAACACATGAAATTGGTCATTAAAAAATCATAAATACCACCTATTAACCCGCTAATAAGAAGTAGTTTAGATTGATTACCCCCTTTAGCACCCGATACTACTATTTCTGTAGTTGCGGTAGCCTCTGGGAATGGATATTTGCCGTGCATTTCAGATACGAAATATTTTCTAAAAGGTATTAAAAATAATATTCCGAGAAACCC
>CAYJOY010000041.1:1528-11163 GCA_964371885.1 uncultured Lentimicrobiaceae bacterium
TACTGCAATAATAGCAATTGGAATAGCCGCCTCGAACACTTGACCGAAACGAAGACCAGAATAGGCGGTAGCAGCCGAGAAGATAACAGCCATTACTAAACCCCAAATAACGGTCCATGTGTTAATTTCAGGGTATTTCTTCGTCCCTAATAAAATGGGTTTATACTCCTCCCCAGGTTTCAGCTCGGTATAAGCATTTGAAGGAAGCTTAATTTCAAGTTCCTCTGTGTGTAAATTTTTATTCTCCATACTTATTTTTTATTATATTTATATTTCAATTAAAAAGAAGCGACAAAAATACGGAAAAATAATAAAATAGCAGTTTCTTTAGTGATTTTTCTTACAGATAAAAAAAAGAAAAATATAATTACTCGTTTTTATTTTATTTCCCCCAGTTATCCCTATCTAAACTGCGGAAATGAATTGCTTCGGCGAGATGCTCTATCCCTATTTCCATACTATTATTTAGGTCGGCAATAGTTCTAGCCACTTTTAGAATTCGGTCGTATGCACGTGCCGATAGCCCTAGTTTTTCTATAGCATTTTTGAGCATTTCATCACCTTCGCTCGATATTTTACAATAAATGCGTACCATTTTGCTACTCATTTGGGCGTTGCATACGGTATTGTCGTTTTGTATAAAACGTTGCTGTTGCAAACAACGCGCCTTAACCACCCGCTCTCTTATTAATTCGCTCCTCTCTTCAACTTTTTTAGAGGCAAGTTCTTTATGGGTAACTGGTGTTACCTCTACATGAATATCAATTCGATCGAGCAGTGGTCCCGATATTTTATTAAGATACTTTTGCACCACCCCTGCGCCGCAAATACAAGCAGTTTTTGGATGATTATAGTTGCCGCACGGGCAAGGGTTCATGGCAGCAACAAACATAAAGAAGGCGGGAAAATCAACAGAGTATTTAGATCGCGATATGGTAACGCACCTATCTTCTAAAGGTTGTCGCATCACTTCAAGTACAGTTCGCTTAAACTCGGGCAATTCATCGAGGAAGAGGACGCCGTTATGCGCCAATGAAATTTCGCCAGGTTGAGGATGGGTGCCACCACCTACTAATGCTACATCGGAAATAGTATGATGTGGTGCACGGAATGGACGTATAGAGATAAGCGAAGAGTAGCGGCTCATTTTTCCTGCCACTGAATGTATCTTGGTAGTTTCTAGTGCTTCGCTAAGAGTGAGAGGGGGGAGAATTGAGGGTAAGCGTTTGGCAAGCATCGTTTTCCCAGAACCAGGAGGGCCTATTAAGATAACATTGTGCCCTCCCGCCGCCGAAATTTCTAACGCGCGCTTAATGTTAGCCTGCCCTTTCACGTCAGAAAAATCAAATTCGTAGTCGTTCAAACTATTCATAAAAGCGGTACGAGTGTCTATCTCTACTTTTTCAATAGGGATATTTTTGTGGAAAAAATCAATTACCTGTTTAATACTTTCAACGCCGTACACGTCAATGCCTTGTACAATAGCAGCTTCGCGTGCATTTTGAATAGGAAGGATAATCCCTTTCTTCCCCTTTTTTCGAGCCTCAATAGCAATGGGTAAAGAGCCTTTTATGGGCCGTAACGATCCGTCGAGCGAGAGCTCACCAGCAATGTAATACTCCTCCACTTTATCGTGCCCCTCTATCTGCTCCGAGGCAATGAGTATCCCAATCGCGAGCGTGAGATCGTAGGCAGAACCCTCCTTCCTAATGTCGGCAGGCGCCATGTTAATAATGATCTTTTTACCAGGAATCTTGTAGTTAAAGCAACGCATGGCGGTGTCAATCCGCTGTTGACTCTCCTTAACGGCACTGTCGGGAAGACCAACCAAAAAAAATCCAACCCCAATGTCTACATTTACTTCAATAGTAATAGGAATTGCAGCCACTCCCATTAATGCACAACTGTATGTTCTGATAAGCATGATAAGTATGTGTTAGTTTATAAAAAGTTTCACCGCAAAGATACACTTTTTTATTATATTAACCTATTAATAATAAATAAAATAAATAGAAAAATAGTGGGTTAAAAACGACCCTTTTTTTTGAGCAATTTTTAACATTTCTTTTAAAAAATGCACAAAACAACAAAGAATATGTAATCTTTAACGATATCAATAACGGTAAAAAATAGGCAATAAAGGAGCCATACGGTATAAACAGTTGTAATAGGCATGCCTTTTCTGTAAGAATAATGGAAGATTTTTTAGTTAGAATTCACGAAATTGTAATGGAGAATAAACCTGTTTTTGAGTAACGCATTCATGATAGTTAGCGATTTAGAAAGGGGAAATTGAACTAAGAATATTCATTTTTTTATTGTTTTTGGGGTGTTTTTAAAAGTGGATGCCAATCTTTGTACTCGTTCGGCATACAAATAGCACATGGTCGGTAACCAGCATCTATCGCCGTTTTTTCATCAGCAAAGAAAACTCTATTTTTTACATACTTCCCCTTGGCTAAATATCGCAGCGCCACAGGGCAATCTAAACGGCCATATATCTTATTCCCTTTGTGCCCTCCAAATTTCCCTTTTACCGTACTATAATATGGTTTTCCTTTACCGTCGGTGAGTTGATACATTACTTCTCTTTTGTTGCCTTTGTTATAGCTGCTGGGTCTGTTAATTCGGGGATTACACCTGCCGCCACTGCCCAGAAGTATAGGCTTGCCACAGAGGCGTATGGAGAAAATTTTCGATGGTATTTTGCAAAGATCTCTTTTGTTATTTTTCGATGTCGGAAAATCATACGCATGCCACGCAAAATGGCTAAATCGCCATAACTCATAATGTTAGGGC
This sequence comes from uncultured Lentimicrobiaceae bacterium, assembly GCA_964371885.1. Classification (GTDB taxonomy): domain Bacteria; phylum Bacteroidota; class Bacteroidia; order Bacteroidales; family WCHB1-69; genus CAYJOY01. Next base: position 4,328 of record CAYJOY010000041.1, read on the forward strand.
GTTGCATCGAGTGTAGCATCAACATCTCAGCAGTCCATACTCCTATCCCATTCAACTTAGAAAGCTCGCAACACACCTCCTGGTCATTCATCTCATTCAATACTTCAATGTTAAATGTTCCATCGTGAACTTTCTGTGCTACCCCTTGCATATATTCTACTTTTCGAAATGAAAGTCCGTAGCTTTGTAGTTGTTCAGCCGTGCAACTACATATACTCAGTGGGGTAATTGCCCCTAAACCATCAAGCATTCTTTGCCATATTGTAGCCACCCCCTTTGTGGAAATTTGTTGTCCCACAATGGAATGCATAAGCGAACCAAATAAATCGGGATTTACCTCTCTCTCAATATGCCCAATCTTCTCAATAACTTGCGCTAATCGCCGATCTTTTCCAATGAGGAAATTCTTCTCTTTTTCTGAATATTGAAAATAGTGTTTCTTGAACTCCGTTTGCATAAGGTGACAATGTCTATTTATAATTTATAGCGATTTTTAACGAAAAAAGTGGATGGAATGGTGATTACACCGCACTTCGAAAACTGTTATTACTTGCAGGTAAAATAGAGATGTTTGTTTCTAGGGTTCGTAAAAATTGGAATCGCCAAAACTTAAAAATCGGGAGTTGTTTTGTAGTGCGTGTACGTAAACATCTTTCCACTTCTCCCCCAAATAGGCCGATACCAATAATAGTAAAGTACTTTTAGGTTGATGAAAATTGGTAATGAGGCTTTTTACAAGCTGTGGCTTATAGTTAGGAAGAATAATCATGGCGGTAGAACCGTGTAGGTAAGTTTCGCCGTTTCTATCTAGGAAATTCATAATTTCACCCAACGACTCTTCTGGGGTAACTGTTAAAATATCTTTATTTTCGTACACTTCCCATTGGTTTACGTGCTGAGGATTTTCAATTCCTAATTTGAGTTTAGCCCCAATAATATACAACGATTCTAATGTTCGTGTTACGGTGGTGCCAACTGCTACCCATTTTTTGTTGATGTTTTCGAGGAGGAAAGCTATATTATCGCGAGTAAGGATGAGTTGTTCGCGGTGCATGTAATGTTCGCCAATAATTTCAGTGCTCACCGGTTTAAAGGTGCCTGCCCCCACATGTAGCGTAACCTCTGTTGTTTTTATCCCTTTCTCGTTCAGCTTATTCAAGGTAGTTGGGGTAAAATGCAAGCCCGCTGTAGGGGCAGCAACCGACCCGTCGTCTTTAGCAAAAATGGTCTGGTAGCGGTCGTTATCTTCAGCAATCACCTCGCGCTTAATGTAGGGAGGAAGTGGCATTTTTCCATACGCCTCAATCCACTCCCCTAAAGTTACCGCAGCTTCCTTCCAACGGAAAGTAACCTCAAAAGAGGATTCATATAGCCGCTTTTCAGCTTCAATTGTAATCTTTTTCCCATCAATAGTAACCTCAAAATCAATATTTTGTTTCCATTTTTTAGCGTTCCCAATAAAACATTTCCAAGTAACTTCACCCGTTTGCTGAAACGCTTTCGATATCTCTACAGTGGGCAAAATAGGCTCTAATAAGAAAATCTCTATCGATGCCCCCGTTTTGTTTTTTACTAAGAAACGGGCATGAATAACTTTGGAATTGTTAAATACTAGAAGGTGTTCATTGGTTAGTAAATCAGGAAGTTCGTGAAATTTCCTGTCGGTAGTAATCCCGTTTTTATAGACTAGCAATTTCGATTGGTCGCGCACCGCCTCGGGAAAAAAGGCTATCTTTTCTTCAGGTAATTCGTAGTTGAAATCTTCAATTTTTATTGCTTTGTAATTCATTCTCTATCTTTTTTGAAAACAGTTTGATCTATTTATATTGTATGAAAAAAAGTGGGATATGATTTTTTAACGGCCTCTTGGTTCTCTATTTCTATCATTGTGAAGAGAGCGAACAGATGCCACGCCATGACTAATCTGTGATCATTCATAGAGTTAAAGGTAATGTGATTGGGGAGTTCTTTTTCTCTTTTGTAGATTTTAAAAGATGAAGAAGAAAGGATTTCGACCCTCGTAAAACGCGAAACTGTTTCGATAAGGTGTTGCCAGCGGTTAGATTCTTTATATTTCAAATTTTCAACTCCGATAATGGTAAGTTCAAATGGGAAGAGGGTCGCCGTGGCAGCTATTACAGGCGCCAAATCAATATGATTGGAAAGATCAATAGAGGAGGGAAGTGATTCTTCCCTTTTTTGATATGAAACGAGGATTCCTTTTTCCGATTCTTCAGAGTGGACACCCAATTTTTCAAAGAAATCAGCCAGTTTTTTATCATTTTGGATGCTTTGAAATGATAATTCTTCTAATAATATTGCTTGATTCTTTTTCAATAGCGCGTATCCATACCAATAGGCGGCAGCACTCCAGTCGCGTTCGTGCAAAAAGGTCTCCTTACGATCTTTTACATCAGAAATGATTTTTTTTGTGAGTTCGATGTAGGCTAACGATGGGAAGTTACCGTCATTAGTAACATCTTCACTATTAAATCCTAATAGTGGTTGTGCTAACAGTAGTGCCGAAGCAAACTGACTGCTTTGTTGACACAAAATGGTAGGATTTTCCATCTTTATTTTTCTTCCAGCAATATGCCATCCGTTTTCAGAGGGTGTAATCTCTGCTCCATTTTCGCGAAGTAATGCAACGAGAGGCATGATAGGACGTTGAAGTAGCCTTTTAGTGCCGGTAAGTAGCCATTCGCCAGGGGTTGCTGCTAAAATAGGAAGTAGAAATCTGTAAGCGGTGCCACAATCTTCTATGTTAATAATTGTGGTTGTATTATTGTTGTCTTTGTTTTGTTCGATATTTTGCAAAGCCCGGTGCACAATCTTTACATCGTGTGCATCCTCATTGCAGATGGGTATAATAGTAGAAAAAAAAACGTAATTCGCCATTTGATAGCGAATTACGTTACTTTTAAATCTCGGTAATCTGACCTTCAGAATGTTATTCAGCAATAACATTTAAGTTAACAGTTACTTTAAATTCTTTATGAATATTTATTTGAGCGGTATACTCACCTAACTCTTTAATATGGTCGTTAGCAAGGATGATTTTTCTTCTGTCTATTTCAATATCATGCTGATCTTTCATAGCTTGCGCCACAGCAATGTTAGTAACAGAACCGAAGATAGTCCCTTTTTCAGAAGCTTTAGCTCCAATAGTTAATGCTAAACCGTCTATTTTACCTGCTAGGAACTCAGCCTCTTTTCTAATTTTTTCAGCTTTGAAAGCACGTTGTTTGATAGTTTCTGCTAACATTTTTCTGTTAGGTTCAGTAGCAAGAATAGCAAATCCTTGAGGGATTAAATAATTTCTTCCGTAACCATCTTTTACTTTTACGATTTCATCGGCATAACCCAGATGTTGAACGTCTTGTTTTAAAATTACTTCCATTATATTTATCCTCCTTATTGATTAGTTTTTAAATTATCAGCTACGAATGGAAGAAGGGCAAGGTGTCTCGCTCTTTTACCGCTTGAGCTACTTTTTTCTGGAATTTTAAAGATGTACCTGTTAAACGTCTTGGTAATATTCTACCTTGCTCGTTAACGAATTTTTTTAAGAATTGACCATCTTTATAATCAATATATTTAATGCCGTTTTTTTTGAAGCGACAATATTTTTTTTGTTTGATATCAACCGCAATCGGGGTTAAATATTTAATATCGTTTTGTTGTGCCATGATTTTTACTCTTTAACTTTTTGACCAAATTTGTTAACTCTTCTTTTTTCCGCATACGCAATAGCATCTTTATCAAGGGCTACAGTAATATAGCGCATGATTTTCTCGTCGCGACGATACTGAAGTTCTAATTCTGCAACGATTGAAGGCGCAGCTTTAAACTCGATTAAATAGTAAAATCCTGTAGATTTTTTTTGAATAGGGTATTCGAATTTTTTTAATCCCCAATTCTCTTGATGAACGATCTCTGCACCTTTTTCGATGAGGATGTTCTCAAATTTTTTAGCCGTTTCCTTCATCTGTTCTTCAGATAAAACGGGAGTCATAATGAAAACGGTCTCGTACTGTTTTAACATAATTGTTTGTTATTAAATGATTTAAAAAATAAATTTGTTTGTTTATTTCGAGCCGCGAATATATAACTTTTTTCTTTACAAAAAGACAATATGAGTGATTTTTTTTTTGAACAATAATGAATAGGCATTTTACACCCATTTACGACGTTATTATTCTTTTGCAAATTTTGCCGACTCCTTAGGTAGTCTAAATACATATTTATTATGTACCACAGGTAAACTCGTATTGCGCAACCATGGGTTCAGCTCTTTGAGTTCGCGGTAGGTGCACCCTTGCTTTTTTGCAAATACGCGCAAATCATCTATAGAGGAGGATATAGTATCTTCTATATATGGTATAGGTTGATAATAATCGTTGTCGTTAAATATAATGCCGTAATTTTCTTTGTTTTCGAACATTAACTTGTATGCTAATATGCGATAGAAGTAACGTTGCGTTTCTTGGTTTAGGTATAAATCCCAATAATTGTCGGTGAGCTGCGATTCTAAGGCACGCGCTATTCCTCCTTCGCCCCTATTGTAGGCGGCAGCAGCCAGCGACCAAGAACCAAATTCGGTCTTCAATTTTTTTAAATAGGCACACGCCGCGCGTGTCGCTTTTTCTAAGTGATAGCGCTCATCTACATAGCTATCTATCTCTAATCCGTAGGCTTTTCCGGTAGTAGGCATAAATTGCCAAAAACCAGCAGCCTTAGCTGGCGAAACCACATTTTCTAAATTACTCTCCGTTACACATAAGTATAGCAAGTCGGTAGGTAACCCCTCTTCTTGTAAAATGGCTGTCATTTCAGGGAAAAATCTTGCCGAACGCTTTATTGTTGTTAAAGTTTTGGAGTGTTGAAAGCAGTTAATAATAAGCTCTTTCTCTAACCCCTCCTTTACCCAATAAATATCGAGGGGCACTCTTTCATCGGCAAAAAACAGAGTGGAAGGAATGGGTGGCGCTGCAAGCACATTAGCGTAGGCAGTGGTGGTGGATGTGGGATTATTAATAGTTTCGTCAGTATTGGTGCGGCCATTATTAGCTACTAACATTATGCAAAATGCCATCCCTAAACAAGTTAATAAGGATATAATCGTAATTTTAAACTTCATCTTTGTCGATTCTTTTAATACCGTGTTTTTATCTATATCAATTAATGTTTATCGTATAATAACACTGTTTATTGTTTCTAGCGCGACAATGTTTATAATTTCTTTCATTAAAAAAGGTGAGACGTCGTTAGCAACATCTCACCTCTACTTATTTTATCTAATTGCTTTACAGTTGCGGGCCAAATTGTACAAGATCTTTTCCGCTTTCTGTATCGGTAAAGTTCTCGAAGTTTTCAATAAAGAACGATGCCAATTGGTTTGCGGTGTTTCTGAATGCCTCTTTGTCTTCCCAACTGTTTTCAGGATTCAAAATTTCAGATTTCACTCCATGAATTGCCTTAGGAATTTCTAGATTGAAAGGTTTTACCACTTCTGTTTCGGTTCCAATAAGTTCACCGTTAAGTATTGCAGAGATGATAGTTCTAGTATCTTGTATTGAGATTCTTCTTCCGCCGGTATTGTAACCGCCACCTATCCATCCGGTGTTTACGAGATACACTTTGGAATCGTGATTTCTTAGCTTTTCAGAGAATACCTCAGCATATTTCGTAGGATGTAGTGTTAAAAAAGCAGCTCCAAAACAAGATGAGAATGTAGGCGTTGGCTCAGCAATGCCACGCTCTGTTCCTGCTAGTTTAGCAGTGTAACCACTTAAAAAATAATACATTGCTTGTTGATACGATAGTATAGAAACAGGTGGTAATACGCCAAAAGCATCAGCAGAAAGGAAAATCACTCTGTTAGGATGTGTTCCTTTAGAATCGGGTTTTACAATATTGTCAATATGATAGATAGGATATGAAACGCGGGTATTTTCTGTTTTTGCGCGCGAGAAAAAGTCGATGTTACCTTCTCCATCTACCACCACATTTTCCAATAGTGCGTTTCTCTTAATAGCGTTAAATATCTCAGGCTCGTTCTTCTCACTTAAGTGAATGCATTTAGCATAACATCCCCCTTCAAAGTTGAAAATTCCGTCGTCGTCCCATCCATGTTCATCGTCGCCAATCAAAGCGCGGTTAGGGTCGGTAGAAAGGGTGGTTTTTCCAGTGCCCGAAAGACCAAAGAAAATTGCAGTGTTGCCGTCCTCCCCTTGGTTAGCAGAGCAGTGCATAGAGGCAATACCCTTTAATGGGAGGAAGTAGTTCATGACCGAGAAAATCCCTTTTTTCATTTCACCACCATACCAAGAACCGCCAATTAAAGCCATTCTCTCCGCTAGATTGAAAGCTACAAAAACCTCACTGTTCATTTTTAAACCACGCCAGTTCTGGTTTACTTTTCTACAACTGTTCAAAACAGTGAAGTCGGGAGTGAAATTTTCTAGCGCCTCTTCTGGTGGACGAATAAACATGTTTTTTACAAAATGGGCTTGCCACGCTACCTCGGTAATAAAACGGATACTCATGCGCGAGTCCTCATTGGCACCGCACCATAAATCCATCACATAAATAGGCTTCTCGTTGAGTTGTTGCTGACTTAATCTACGTAAATAGTTCCACGTTTCTTGCGAAATAGCCTTGTTGTCAGATGCTTTCTTCCCAGGTTTTCTCCACCAAACAGTGTCTCTGGTTACATCATCCTCTACAATATATTTATCTTTAGGCGCACGACCCGTAAAAATTCCAGTATCTACAGAAATTGCACCCATCGTAGTTTGATAGCCGCGCGCGTAACCCTCTTGTTTGGGGTTGGT
>CAYJOY010000042.1:0-8639 GCA_964371885.1 uncultured Lentimicrobiaceae bacterium
ATTAGTGTTGGTATTTACAGCAGTTTGCGTATTATCGCTAGCAGTGTTTGCTGTATTTGCACGATTATTATTTGCATTATCATTTGCACTATTACGCGCATTATTACTTACATTGCGTTGCGTGCTATTGTTAACATTGTTGTTAGCATTATTCCCATTATAGTTACTTTGAGTGTTGTTACTATTATAGTTACTCTCGTTGTTATTCCGCTGTGTTTGTTGTCTTTGGTTGCTTGTTTGGTTATTTGAGTCTTCAAAATAGGAATTATTTACCGCATTATTTTTCATTTTTTTCGGAGCCGATTTTCCATTTTTTCCACCTAATCGATAGGTTACCCCAACATTGGCATAAGAACAACCTGTACCACCATACAATTCTACATTTATGGAAAGTTGATCATTAAACTTATATGATCCACCTATCATTACACCCGTAGCAATCCCAAAATATGATTCTGGTTCATAATAATTTACAACTCTAAATGAAGGACCAAGGTACACACCTGGATATACATCCCATTTCCCAAAGTTCATTCTATACGTGGATCTTGCCGATAGATTAATCCGATGAACCCAATATGCATAATAATAAGAACTCGTTATATAAAGGTCATACCCAAGTTGTCCGCCTATTGTAAAATAGCCTATCCCTACTTGCTTAATAGCATAATCATAGCCAAAATTTACACCTACCCCATACAGACCAAGGTTTCCAGTAATAAGGTGTTTTTCGGCGGGTTCTGACGACTGTCCATTTATGGAATTATTTGCCGCAAAAGCGAGGCATAAAAACAGTAACAATATTCTTTTCATTTTTTTATGAGGGCTTCTATACACATTCCTCCGATCGGTTTTAAATCTATTTTATTTTTTTATTTTCTTATTATATTGTGTTAACTCTAATTATATTAAAAATTAAATTTTAACCCCGCATTTACTCCATTGTTTAGGTTTTGTCGTTTCATCTTATTTAGGGTAGGATTAGAGTAATCGAATCTATATTCTACCATAAGATAGAACCCCTTAAAGATACGGAGCGCTATCCCTGCACTTGCCCCTGCTATAAAGGTTGGATCTGAGAAGAAGTTATTACCTGTAATATCAGTATTTGAAGTAAATAAACAACCTAAGTGTATTCCTAAGTATGGTTTTATTGGATTAATTACATGTTTATTTATATCCAAATAAAGACTTGCTAACGCCGCACCATAATAATAGTTTGTATATTCTGTAAAGTTGTGCTTATTGTTATTTTCGTCGATATAATAAGTGTCTTCTCCATAATAACGTTGTCCGTAATTGAGTTCCACTTCATATCTTAAACGGTGGCCTCTATAGCCTAGCTGAACCCCCATATTGTATGGCATTTCTTTTAGTGTTGTACTATTACTACTTAGTCCATATAGGTTAGCACCTACTTTAAAAGCCATTGTGAACCCTTTACATTTCTCGCGCCATTTCACCAAATAATTCATTTTATCTTCAAAACTAGTGAGTGTATCGAAAACGGCAGTATCTACTTTCGACATGTGTTTATACTGATAGGTGTAGCATTTACTTAATGTAAACCCTTTCGCTTTTTTCTTTTTTACTTTTATCGCCATCACCGAATCCATTTTAGCAAAGATTACATTGGTATCTATTTCAGCAATGAGATTGTTAATAATTTGTTCAACATTTATTGAATCCTCGGTTGTAAGTACCGAAAGTTCTTCTCCAATTTCTTCTTCACTCAACTCAAAGTCGGGGTCAATTGCCACAGTGGCTCCAACCGATCTTGTAACCACATTCTCACTAGATTCTATAGTGCTGTTTTTCACATTACTTTCTTCGTTCACCGTTACTGGCTCTTCCTCTTTTGTTGTTTGAGCCTCCTCTTCTTGTACTGTTTCTTGCTGGTTGTTGTTCTCAATGGGTTCTTCTTGTTCATTCACTATAGGGGTTGCAATCTCTGTAGTAGCAACAGTATTTACGCGCGCTTTCTTTTTTCCTCCAAATCTTTTGGTAATACCTACATTAATAATTGAGGCGCCAACACCACCGTATACTTCCGCATTCACTGAAAGTTGTTCATTAATGCTGTATCCGAGCCCACACATTACCCCAACCGCAGGAGCTACCCTTAATGCCATACCATCATATACTGTAGGTTCGAAAATGAGTGCTGCACCAGCATAAATACCAGGATAAATATCCCAGTTCCCGAAACTCATTCTATAGTTGGTTCTTAACGACAAGTTAATTCTATGTTTCCATGTTTTAATATAGGTATCGTACACATCGAAATAGTATTCATCCCATGCATAGAAAGCATCGTAACCGAGTTGTACTCCAAGGGTAAACGATCCGACACCCACCTTTTTCAAACAATTATCATAAGCGAAGTTGGCACCCAAACCGTATAAACCAAGGTTCGCAGTGAAAAGATTCTTATTGATAGTTGTGTCTTCTCTCGATTCTTCTTCAGAAAAATCTAATAACTCTGCGGTATTATCTACTTGTGCTGATATAGAAATAGATAATATAATTGCGGTTATAGTAAATAGTATTTTTTTCATAGGCTATTTTTTATATTATTTTTTTGTCTTTTTAATCTATAAATGGTAAAAAAATATGGAATTACTGTAGTAATTTTAGAGTATAAGCAGATAAATACTGCTCATCTGGGGGCAAACTAATTAATTTGTTTCTAAAATAGATTGCTTTTTCTCTGTTAATATTAATATTACGATAATAATCCACTAAAATTCTGTACCCATAGCTGCAACCTTTATCGGTAGTTCTTAACAGCATTTGCGCTGCGTGTGTTTTTGTTTTTATTCTATTCTCAAAATCGTATGCGTATTGTTCAGCCTCTACTAGGTATTTATATTCTGCATATAGTGCTATATAAAAATCCTCTCCGTCGAGGATTGTCCGTTTTCTCCAATTATCAGCTTCTTCAAGAGTAACGCCATTATTAAAGGCCCAATCTTCCGACAATGCAATCATTGCAGGCTTATGTCCTTCTAAAGCAAGAATTCTCAACTGTCTTACCGCCTCTTTCCCTTCTTTAGTGGCTCCCAATGCTTTGTAATCTGTAGCTATGTGGTAAGCTATATTAAAACGGGCTGGCACATATCCTTGTAAGGCTGCATTTTTTATTAATTTCAAACCATCCATTTTTGTGATCGGATTTTCTAGAAGCAATATCCCTAATTTATTTTGAGCAACAGGAGCATAAAATGGAGCTGCGGCTGCCTGTGCATAGTAATACATTGCCTTATTAATGTCGTGATCTACATGGTTTGTATTTTTGTAATAATCTCCTAGTAGAATACTTGCATTAGATTTTACGGTATCATCTGGTTGCGATAGCGTAAGCACTTCAATCAATAACTCTTTTGCTTTTCTTGCCTCTTTCTTCACCCCTTTTCCTTCATAACTAGAGAGAGCCAAACCATATACTGCCCTATTATTACTCATTTTCGCCCCTTCACGGAACAGGTAAAGTGCCTTTTCATAGTTGGGTTTTCCTTCCACTCCATGATAATAGATTTCAGCAGTATCCATTATTGCATCCATTTTTTTTATCCATATTGATTGAAAAAGAACAGGATCTGACAGGTAGTCTATTTTCTTTAATATTTCGTTAGCACTTTGTTCATTATAGTAGTCTGACGACTTATCTAAATATATATTAGCAAGATAAATTGCAGCATTCACAGAATGGTCATCTGTGGCTTGTTGTAAATAAGCAATGGCTGCATCTTTATCTGCTTCTGTATAATACCCTTCGAAGAGAGCTTGCCCTAATAAAAGTGCTGCTTCGGTATTTTTATTTTTTGCCGCTTTTCTAAGCCAAATCAGCGCCTGTTCCGCATTCTGTTCCACTCCATTTTCACCATAAAGCAAAGATGTGGCAATAAAAAATTGCGCCTCACTCATTCCGTTATCTGCTGCCTCGCGCATCCATTTAAAAGTATTGTTAAAGTCCTCTTCTGCTAAATAGTAGTTTGCAATTTCAAACTGCGCCTTTAAATGGTTCTGTTCGGCGGCCAATAATAAATAGGCAAACGCTTTATCTTCGTCGGCTTTGTAGGTTTCGCCCCCCGTTTCATACTTCTTTCCTAATACGTATTGAGCTTCTGCAAAGCCGTTCTCTGCCGCCTTACGGTACCAAAGCATCGCTTCAGTCTCGCTTCTAATAAACCCTTCTTTTCCAAATTCGCAATTTTCCGCCATTTTGAAGTATTCTTCTTCTTTAGAGATGTTGTCAGAAGCCACTGTTGATATTTTTGCGGGGAGCACTACTTTACAATGATAGGTCTCTTTGGGTTTAAAATTAAACGAAGATGTGGAAGGATAATAGCCATACGCACTCATGGTTATCCTTCTGCGCAAACTTGTTGAAGGCAAATAAAAGAGGAGTGTATCCGTAAATATTCCATTCTCGGTACTTCTACCTATCCTTTTCATATTTATATCGCCCATATTACTGTTGTATGTCATCTCAACAGTTGAAAAAACGATAACCCTTGCAGAGGGATTTCGTCCTCTCATTTTTATTGACACTGACCTATCCATTTTTTCACATTTTATTTCTAACTCCTGGGCTTGCAGAGTAGAACAAAACAGAAATATTAGAAATAGCAAAACAAGTTTCCTCATATTTATTTATTTTTTCCTTTTACAGAATCCCCTATAAAAAACTAACTAGCAATGTGTTTCAACTTTTTCACCTATATTGCAACTAGGTATCAGATGCAGCGGCTAGCTCATTTTCTATTTAAGAACAACTTTTTGTAAAAGCTAGGGAGTTCTAGTATTGAAGGTGAGATTAAAATTCAAAGTCTACAATATTAAATACCTCTTCACGGGGGAATACATTCCCATTGAGCATGTAGGGTTGCCATGTTCTTACGTCTACCTCCATTTGTGTTTCGCTTTCAAAATGGATTGCCAAGAACAACCATCCGTCGTCGCTATAATTCGAAGTATTCCAGGCTTGACGTAATGTTACTCCGTACACTTTATCATTGGTAGGATGTTTCATAATTTCAATATCGTCAAAACCAATATTTACATATTTATTCAGTTCAAACACTCTACGAAGGCGCGTTAAATACTCCTTTTTACTCTGACTTGTATATTCAACAGTGGAATATCCATCTTTTGCTTTACAGATGTTTCCAGTAATAATTAAAGCATAGTCGCTATACATAATATCTATTAAAGGAAGATCCTTTCTGTTATAAGCAGTTCTAAAGTTTTCTATAAAATCTAGTATCATTTGGCGTCTTCGCAAGTCGGTTTCTTCTAACCCAGCTCGCATAATTGCCTGATATTGGTGTTTCTCTACTGCAAAATAAAAGGAGACGATGGTTCCCGCCGCATTAAAGTTTATAACTGCATCCTGATTTTCGTTACCTTCTTTTATAATAACGGGGATATTGCGAATCTGGAATCCCGAATTGGTATTTAAGCAACGTGGCATTATCCACGACTCAATGCATCGGAAAGAGGAGTTTTCCCATATCTGCATAACACTCTCTTTGGCCTCCTCTGTCATGTCTATTTTTTCTAAATTAATAGTTACATTTGAAAAAAATGCCGTATTGAGTTCTGTAAGAAGTGCAGAGGCGTTTTGGTTCATTTTGGTTGTTAATTCAGCATTACGTTGATCTGTAACTTCTACTAATGTTTCATTTTGTGAAGACAATACTCCAAATGAGAATAAAAAGTAAAAAATGAATAAATAATGTTTCATAATCTATTGTGTTAATTTATAATGTATATCCAAAAAATTGTACTGGTAATCGTTGTATAATCAACAACCTCTCCCGAAAGCAGGCTTATATTTTTATCTTCTACCATCTTACCTAAGACATCAACTAACTGCCCATCTTTGATGATAATAAAATAACATTTTTCTGGCGAGGTTAAAGTATTGAGTTGTCCGTAAGAGAGTTTTCCTATATATTGAGAAGAGATCCAACATCTTTTGAAAGGGTAAGATTCATTATTTCTTGAATGATAGGTTCGCTAACTGTATGATCAGGAGCGATTTCTTGAATAGTAACTGGCACTTCTTCTTTCACTTCATCAATTATTGGTTCCTCCGATAAATTTAAGTAAGATTCATCTACAGGAGAAGGTGCGCTATTTTCATTCTGCTGCTCCGAATCCTCTACTGCTACCTCTGCTTCATCTGCTTGCGGTTCTTGTACTTCAAACACTTCAGTTTTTGCGGGTGCAACAAAATCCTCTTTTAAAATATCGGCATTTTTCCCTACTAGATCATTCTGTAATGTATCTACCAATGCATTGCTTACACTATCTTCTTCCGTTTTATTTTTATTTCCTACAATCACAATTTCCGCAGGCTGCTCCTCCTCTATAATTGGTGGTTGTAATTGGGCCTCTTCAGCATTTATTTCATCTGATATTAGCTCATGACTCTCGTCTATAAAAATGTGATTTTCAATACTTTTACCCACTAAAAACACTGTGTAAATGGAGGGCACCGTTTCGTATGAATTATCGCTATAAACGCCCTCTTGAGTAAGGGTAATATAGAAGTCGTTTTTATTGATATACGATACTACCCTTGTCATACCTTGTAAAGGGATTGCTAGGTGTTTTATACTATCTTTAATGTCTTGAAATTCAACAGTTACTTCTTTGTTCTCAGAAAACTGAACCCTCAATTCTTCAGTTATCATTAATTGCAACTCTTTCCATGCAAAATCTTCGGCCTCTTCGTATGTTTCTGAAAGTCCGTCGCCATAGCAATAGTTGCCTGATGTTTTAATTTCTCTTTGCAAATTTCTTATATCTAGATCTTGAGCAGAAATTACAATAGTTATTAGCAGAAAAAATAATGAAAAGATAGATTTTTTTACCATAAATCGAAGCGTTAATTAGTATGTTATTTTCTTTTTAGAATGACTTTTCACATTATCTGCATATAGGTTGGCAACATTATCGAAAGGGATGTATGCGTATAGATAAGATTCTATGCTCTTATCCCCTGCAGAAAAGAGGTCATCTATAGAGGTTTTAACATATAGTAAATGAATATAGTTCAATGAATTGCACTTAAGTATTACAGTTGCTGTAATTTCTTCTTTTGTGATATTTTCTACACCTACGTAACATTCAAAATTATGGGTTTTATAAAATGACAAAAGTTGAGATAATGTAATACTATAATCGCTGTTTACGTTCCCATACTGCATTTGGCGAATGAAAATTTCTGTTTCTCCAACCTCTGAAATAGGCTCTTGAAATATATTGGCAATCGATTCTCTCACTGCATCGGGGGAATAAACTAGGTGAAATGTTCCATCATCTGCCTTATCATAGTATTTGGCGTCTGAGAAATTTTTGATGTAAAAGTTATTGGATTCTTGGAAGTAATACGCTTTATCTTTTTTCAGATTAGCAGTATCTGGTATCGAAGATGATACTTCAGGAACGACCTTTGTTAAAAGGTGCTCTAACTCTTCTCCTAACTCTTTCTTGTCTTTACCTGTTAATATCTGAATGTTAATAGGAAATTGGATACCTACTTGATCGTTCTCATTCTCAAATGCGAGTTGGAAGCGGGCACTGTCTCTTCGGTTTTTTACGGATGTATTATTTTTTAAGATTTCAAACACTAGTGCCATATCCCATGATTGAGAAACTTGATATTCGGCGCCGTTTAAATAAATCTCAGTTTTGCCATGGTCTAACACATTTTCTTTTTCAATTTCAGTCTCAACAAGAAGTAACTCTAAAATTTTACGTTGCACAAAGGAGATAACTAACGGTTCCTCTACATGCTCAATATTGGGGATAACAACACCGAGATTAGTTATGGTATCATTGTTCTTTGTTATAGTTAACGCGAATCCAGCTATTTCTGGCGTTTCACTCTCAAGTACTGTTACTGGAATTTTATCATAAATACTCTTTACATACTCGCTATCAAAAGCTTGTGCCAATGTACTATTTACGATAAACAAACAAAATATCAATAAGTTATACTTAATAAATTCTTTCATGCCCATGTTTTTCTTTTGTCAGATATCTTATCATTTTTCGGAAGACAGTAAAATTGCTATATTTAACATTTACTGTTCTAACAAATCACCTATACGCAATGTTGCTCTTCTATAAAACTATAAGATAATATCTGTTTGAACCCGCAAAAATAAGAAAAAAAAGTCTATTTTAACACTCATCAAACCATTTTTTTTCTTAAAAAATCAAACTGCAACATTCTGATTATTATACTGTTTGCAAAAGCACAAAACTCATCGCACAGAAAAAAGTGCTACTTGGCAAAAAAAAACAGAAAAAAGATAGCCCAAAATACAATAACACACAAACACACTACTATTATCTCGCCTTACATTCTATATATAAGGGCACATAATATTTGCATAAGTTCTCCCCTACTTCTGATACACCGTTTTAAAGTCGAGCCTTGAGGTGAGCGACCTTCCGAGGGTTACCTCATCGGTGTACTCTAGCTCTTCGCCCACCCCTACACCACGGGCTAGCAGTGTTATTTGTGGCACTTTATTCTCGATATTTCTGTAGATATAGAAATTGGTAGTATCGCCATCGGGGGTGGTAGGGAGTGCGAGAATAACCTCGTCAATATTGTG
>CAYJOY010000042.1:8649-9724 GCA_964371885.1 uncultured Lentimicrobiaceae bacterium
ATTCCCACCCCTTCCATAGGAGAGATAACGCCCCCCAAGACGTGGTAAACCCCTTGGTATTGGTGGGTATTCTCAATGGCGATAATGTCGCGAATATCTTGCACTACACAAAGCACCTTGGGGTTGCGCTTAGGGTTAGTACAGATTCCGCAAACGGTATCGTCGGAGAGGTTGAAGCATATCGGACAAAAAAGCAAACCTTCCTTTAACTGAACCAAGGAGTGCGCTAGCAAGCGCACATCCTCTGTGTTGGCTTTTGTAAGATGTAACGCTAGGCGCAAAGCGGTGCGCTTCCCGATGCCCGGCAACTTACTTATTTCGTTTACTGCTTGATCTAAAATTTGGGAATAATGGCTTAACATAATGTTTACATGTGCAAATCATGCCCCATTTTATCTTGTTTTGTTTTTAGATATTTATAATTATCTGATTGTGGTTCAATAATAATTGGAAGTGTTTCCACTATTTCGATGCCATGCCCCGACAACCCTACTCTTTTTGCGGGATTGTTGGTTATTAGGTTTATTCTCGTGGCATTTAGGTCTCTCAACATTTGCGCCCCTACGCCGTAGTCTCTTTCGTCGGCACGGAATCCTAATAGTAGGTTTGCTTCTACCGTATCTTTTCCTTCTTCTTGTAAATGGTAAGCTTTCAGTTTATTCACTAATCCAATTCCTCTACCCTCTTGGTCCATATAAAGCACGAGTCCTTTCCCTTCAGCATCTATCATTTGCATAGCGCTGTGTAACTGGTCGCCGCAATCGCATCTGCACGAGCCCAAAATATCGCCCGTAACACACGAGGAGTGCACGCGTACCATTATCTCTTCGTCTTTTGCCCACTCCCCTTTTTTAAGGGCGAGGTGCGTAAGTCCATTATTTAATTGTGTATATGCTATTAGTTGGAAATTCCCCCATTTGGTAGGGAGGGTTACCTCTTCTTCTCTACGCACTATGGTTTCGGTTCTTACGCGGTAGGCAATAAGGTCTTGAATAGAGATAATTTTAATATCGTGTTCTTTTGCAATCTCCATTAACTCTGGGAGTCTTGCCATGGTTCCGTCGGGGTTTATTAT
>CAYJOY010000042.1:9734-10721 GCA_964371885.1 uncultured Lentimicrobiaceae bacterium
GAGGCGTGCCAAGTCGACGGTTGCTTCGGTATGTCCAGCACGTACTAACACGCCGCCATCTCTCGCGCGGAGTGGGTTCACATGGCCTGGGCGTCCTAACTCGCTAGGCTTTAAATTGGGATCTGCCAACGCGCAAATAGTAGAGGCGCGGTCGTACATCGAGACACCGGTAGTACAGCCATGACCTAATAAATCGACAGTTACGGTAAATGGGGTTTCGTGAATAGAGGTATTGCTGCTCACTTGCATCTCTAAATCTAACTCGCGACAACGGGCAGCGGTAATAGGGGTACAAAGTACGCCACGACCGTAGCTCATCATAAAATTAATTTTTTCGGGGGTTGCCATCTCGGCTGCAATGATAAAATCGCCCTCATTCTCACGATCTTCATCATCTACTACTATTAAAAATTTTCCAGCTTTAAAATCTTCTAAAGCTTCCTCTATGGTATTTAATTTTATATTCATTGTAATATTATTTTTCAAATTCTGTAAACTGCATATCATCTGCATTTCTTATTACTAAATGCAAGTCGGAATCATAACGTTGCAATATTCCAAAAATTGTACCCTCCGATGCTGGTACTTTTTCATCTCTAAAGGTGGCTGTATTTAATGTGGAAAGATAAATAATTTCCTCTATACCATTCACTTCTACTATAAATGGATGCAATGTACGTGGCGCATCGGTTGCCAATGGTAGCCCCCACGACAAGGTATCGAATCGGCAATTTTCTAATTTTACCAAACGACCTAACGACTCGTTCTTAACATCTATTCTATCAAAATCTATTTCGGCATTAGTAAGAAAGGTGGGCGCAGTTGGGAACCCCGTTTTTTTAATATTGAAATCGAAGAATATGGGGGCAATTCCTTTCATGTTGCCCAAAGAATCGGACCATCCCATTTGAAATTTCTCGTGATTCATTCCTATTACTAACTGGTGCAAATTAATAAACACCTCTTGTCCTACTGGATAATCGGCGT
>CAYJOY010000042.1:10731-11116 GCA_964371885.1 uncultured Lentimicrobiaceae bacterium
TAGCCCTGTACCATCTAAGCAAAGTTCAATTCCTCCAGTGGCATCTTGCAATGCTAGCACCCCTTTAAAATTCCCATCTTTATCGTTACCCACCACCGTGGCATGAATGTAATAAGGTTCTCTATAAGATTCGCGAATTGTATCGAATGGGGTTTCTGCTTTTTTATAGTTTTTCACCCTTTTAATGGTAAAAACATTCTCAAATTCTTGTTTTGGCGCGTTTACGGTTGGCTCGCTCCACTCCTTTTTACATGAAGTTGAAAAGGCGACCAAAATTGCCAGTATCAATAATTTATAACCACTCATTTTACTTAATCTAGGTAAATATTTTTAATTATGTTTTTATCTATTTTCTTTTCTCCCCAAATAGACTTGGTAATTTTAA
>CAYJOY010000043.1:0-393 GCA_964371885.1 uncultured Lentimicrobiaceae bacterium
CCACATTGTCTGTTGCTGGAAGTATCCCTTTTCTTTGTTCCCAACAATCTGGGGTAACCTCGTTAAACGGCTCAACCGAAGTAGGCGCAGTTTCAGCAATACAAAGGGTGGTGAAGGTTGATATATTCGAAGCTTCTGAAACATCGCCACCACAATCTGTTACTACATACATTTCGTAGGTAGTTGCAGGAATTAAGCTGGTAAGGGTAACATCCTGATAAGATACACTCATCATCGAATCCCAAATTTCGCTTTCTATTGCACGATAGTATACATTCCACAGGATGTTGTTTTCGTTTTGGTCATTCCAAGTAATATTCGCGGTTTCGCTGGTAACGAAAGTAGCAACAGGGGCATCTGGGCGTGTACACTCTTGAGTTTGAATAAGTTGAA
>CAYJOY010000043.1:488-9581 GCA_964371885.1 uncultured Lentimicrobiaceae bacterium
TACATAGGCTGATATAAAACAGTAGTTTTGTATTTAAAAGCGATATGTCTATCGTTCGTTGCATGCTCGCTGAGCGAATATTCGAACTCTTCCCACGTTGATGCAGCACTAATTTGCACGGTATCAATAGCTGTGAAAGTGCTGGCATTGTTAGGATTGGTAATAGTTCCCACTTCGAGTATTGCGCCAGCGGTTGATATGGCTCTCGCATAAAAACGGATGGTTAAAGAAGCGAGGTCTATAGATGGGTCTATCATTTCTGTTGCCACGTGCATTGAATCGCTAACGTTATTACTTAAGAAAGCTAAGCAACCCTCACCATTGTCTACACTAAGCGAACCTATATAAGGAACTAAAGACACGGTGCTTACAACTGTCCAACATGTTGGAAGTTGAGGTGGTCCCGCTACATATTCGCTAAAATCTCTCATATATGGAAAATTCACAATGTCGTTACATGCGGTTCTGAATGAGTACACTTCTGTGGTATCTGAGTTTTCGCCGCCACACATAGTAGCTATTTGCACCCAATACTCAGTATTAGAGGCGAGATCCAACAAGGTAGCAGGGATGGTTCCTTCGTAAATAAATTCCTGCCAACTAGCAGTATCACTATTAGGTTTATACATTACTAACCACTTTGTATCGCTTTCATTACCTGGCGTCCAGTTAATATCGGCCGAGGTTGGGGTTATATTTTCGGCAGTAACGCCAGAAGGGATGGCGCAAGCAGGTATAACATCTACTTTCATGTCGTCAATCCAGTACGATGATGCTTGGGTATTCCCTTTATGGCGAATGGCAAAAGCACCAGTAGCCCCCACAGTAGCCCCACTAAATGGAATAATGTATGGTCTGAAATCGTCGCCAAGAGGATCTATTGTTTGAATGAGTTGGAAAGTGGCAGTATCTAACGGATTGGTCATGTATCCCACCTCTAGCGTACCAGAAGTAACACTCCATCTCTTCGCCCAAAACTCTAACTGAAGGGTGCTCAAATCAATATTAAACATAGGAGTAACCAAGTAGTTAGGAGTGTTTTGTGAAACAGAAGCCATTTGCATCGATTGTTCATCTCCATAGAAATTAATATTGGTAACACGAGGATAATTATTATACACACCAAAGCGTCCCCAACAAGGGATAAATGCATCAATAGCTATCTCTTCAAAACCTTCTACCCACGGTAAAGTAGTAATGAAGTCGCAGGGGGTTACAAAGTGTTCGGGGTTCGACCAATAGCTCACAGCACCACCATCGCAAATGGCTTGCACCTGGAACTCGTATGCAGTATTAGCCGTAGTACTAATAGTATAGGGTGAAACTGTTTCTTCAACAGTTATCCATGCAGTATCTGTTGCAGATTTATAGCGAAGGGTTACATAGCCAGTACTACTCCACACTAGGTCTACACTAGAGGTTGTAACATTAGTAGTTGTTAGATTTGTAGGAACATCACAAGAGATAGGGACAATAGATATATTATCGATTGCAGCAGAACGTGGAGTGCCACTATAGCTATCGTTAGCCCATACAAATACTAGTTTTTTCAGGCCAGTTCCTGGGTTAGGGATAAACATCTCTTTTCTCACTACGCCATCTGTTAGGTTATGTACCTTAGCGGTTTCTCCATAAGTATAAAGAAGGTCGGTATCGTAATAAGGGTTAGCAAACTCTGGCATTTGTCCATTGGCACCATTGAGTATTGTAGATGTAGGTACTAAAAAAACTTTCATATAATCTGAGTAGCCTTCACCTCCAACATTCATATCGAACGAAAGGGTATATCCTCCATCATGATCTGTAAAACTAACCAATCGACTTGCCGTGGTAGTGCTAGAAGCAGTAGAGGTATAAGTGAATGTAATACTATCGTTGGTAACATACAACGAGTTTCCAACAATAGGGTCGGTAGTAACCCCTGTTCCAATCATCCAGAAATTGGTAGCGCCTCCCGACGATAGTGCCCAGGCATTACGTTCATCGAGATCAGAAAAATCGCAAAGGTAAGGAACATCGGTTGCAGTGCCGTAAGTGGCCATGCTTACCACATTCGACCATTCTCCATTCTCATCGCCTGCACACTGCTGACGAATAGCAAAGCTATATAGCGTGGCACTATTAAGCCCATCTACCGAGTAAGGGGTGTAAGGGGTGTTCGTGGTATCGGGGGTTACGGTAACGGTTGCCGCAGTAAATGGGTCGAATGGGGTACCATCTTCTGGGGTTACACCGTAGGCTATTTGCCAGTTATTACCAACAAAATTACCAGTATTCCACGTTAAGGTTACGGTGGCATCTGTTGATGACATTGCCTCTAAGCCAAACGATTCTGGACAAGCTGGCATTTCTGAAATGGCAAAATTATCGATAGCTACATTTTGGTTTAACTCCAAACCTGCAAAGCCAATACGACAATGGTCGGTAATGTTAGCAAGGGCTATTTCATAATAGTTCCATTCGCCTCCTTGGCTCAAAAGGGTAGCATATAGTCGGGTAGCTTGTGCTACACTCTCTACACTGGTAAGGTCGCCGTTATCGGTTACATTATATAGTAAAACCACTAGCGAGTCTGTCCACATTGAGTTCGGATAATCAGAGCCTTTAGCCATAAAAGTTACCCTCTGAGTTCCCGTTAATTCCAAAATAGGAGAAAAAATGTAATCGTTGCTCGAACTGGTTACATATTGGGTGTGTGCTAAAAATAAAGCGGAGGTTCCCTCATAAATGTAATAAGGAGCTTGCGCGCGCTTCCAATTATACTCAGAATTTACTGCGGTAGAAAGATTTATCCAACATTGTGGTTGTGAATTTTGTGAGATGCCCGCTGCTGGTTGCCATAAATCGAACCCCTCTTCGTGAGGGAATTGAGTAATAGATGAGCATTGTAAAGGGACAATAATAGAAGCAGATGGGAACGTTTCTCCATCGCTACATATTGCCTTAACGCGCACCTCAACAACGGCGTTAGATGGAAGTCCTTCTAGCATAAAAGGGTTGGCATTGATGTTGTCTACTACAACCCACTCTGCTGCACCTGCATTTCTCCATTCAATAGTATGCGAACTAAAATTTTCGTCGCCATTAGTCCATGTTAACTCTATCGAATTGGTGCCAACTCCCGCATCTACCACCATTAAATCTGATGGAGCTTCGCACGATACCGCATCTACCACCATTAAATTATCTAACATAATGGTATTTACATTATTGTTTCCTTGATATTTAAAAGCGATGTGTGTTCCATCACCATTATAAGAGGTTAGAGATAGTGCATAGCTTGCATATTCCATAGTAGGGGTAATTGAGGTAATAGAATCGAAAGTGCTCATATCGTTAGGGTTACTCATTGCACCTATTATTAACGGTTGTGTACTATACGATTTAGCAAAGAAAGCAATAGCTAATGATTGCACTGGGGTTTCGAATGCTGGCGTTGCTAAAGACGTAGGTGCGCCTGCTCGGAACGACAACGAACCCTCTCCCTCATAAATTTCATTTGGCGATGATGTGATGCTAAAACCACCTGCTACCCCTTGTATCCAACAAGTGGGCATCGATTCGAAATTCATATTGTAGGGGAGCGACATTATTGGATCGCACAAAGTAGTAAAGGTTGCAATAGTAGATGTGTGCTCGGTATCATTACAAGTGGTTACTATTTTCAATTCGTAAGTTGTTCCAGGCAACAGAGCAGTAATCAACTCTCCCGAGTTAAGGATACCGTACGAATACCAGGTGGCCTCTTCTCCATCTTCTAAGTTAGAGATTTTTCTAGCAAATACTTCTAAGTCGATAGCGCTTGGGGCAACAAAACTAATTTCGGCAGTGGTGGTGGTGATGTTAGAAGCCGATAAGTTCATTGCGGCGGCGCAAGGTGCAGCGGCAGCTATGGTTACATCGTCTAGGCCAAATCCAGCATACGAATCGTTAGAGCTATGTTTAAAAGCGTAAGCTGCTACTGTTCCCGTTATCATAGTTTCTGCAAGTGCCACTTCGCGGTATTTATAATTAGGCGTCTCTCCCTCAATTACATAAAGCGATTGAAAGGTACTCATATCGGTAACATCGCTCACAAAACCCACTTCCAAAACTCCCGAGTTAAACATGTCCATGGTATTCACCCAAAAACTCAACACGGTGTTTCCAATAGTAGGCTCCATAAGAGGAAGAACTACGTATGTTGGGGTTCCTATTTGCGATCTCATACTCATATATTTGGTACCGCTATATGCTGAGTAGGGGTTATCTATCATTTCAGGGGCACCATAAGGACCTTCTACAGGGAACGACCAACAGGCAGGGCGTGTAAGAGTGGAGTAGGCATCAAAGTTTTCAGCAAACGGCAATGCATTGGCTGTTAATATGCCACATTCTGTCCTGAAAGTGGTATAGCTCCAAGTGCTGTACTGATCTTCACCGCAAATGGCGCGCACACGTACAATGTAGTTGGTGTTTGAGAGTAACTCTGTCATGTTATACGACATAGTGCTAACTATCTCCGAGTTCCAATCCTCTGCTTCGGTAGTTCTATATCCTACCTCGAAAGAGGCAGCGGTTCCGTTTTCCGATAGTGTCCACGTAATGGTAGCTGCTGCACTTGTTATAGCAGAAGAGGATAACGATGTAATAGGATGACAGTAATCGGCAGGTAGCTCCCCTTTAGTAAATAGCGTACCTGGGCGGTAGGAGTATGTAGAGGTATAACCCGTAGGCGACATCGGATCGATATCGTTGTCGTTAGTATAATAGGCAGTGCCCATATTAGCATAATTAGGCGTACTGCTCGTTCTAAACACTTTGGTCCAACCCTCCGATTCATAACCCACCTGGTTCTCATCTATGGCTACCACCAAGTTACCAACCCCCGAATAAACATAAGGAGTCGTAAATGTAATAGTGTGCCACCCCTCCGAAGAGAACAATAGTGCTCCAGAATAAACTTCGGTGAGTTGCGTAGCTGGCACCATTTGAGACGCATCGGCAAAAGAAGAGAGTGCCGTCTCACCTAAATACACCACAACACTATTGGTATCGGTGCTCGAAAATTGGCTGTACCAACTCACAGAAAGAATAGTACCCGCACCATCCAATTCCTCGGCCGTATAAATGGTTTGCGTGTAACTGTAGTTGTTTTGATTGTTTACGGGAAGGAAGGCATTGTAGTTAACATTGTTAGCCACCGTATCCACCGCAATTGTTTCTTGCGAGAAACCCTGAAAAGCCAATAAAAAGCCAGTCAGGAAAAGAATGATTCTTTGTTTCATACTTTTGTGAAATAAATATTTTTAATTAGTTTTACTTTAATTTATTTGAAACTCCTTCTTGCCAAAACTCACTGAAAGAGCACTCAAAAATTTAAGGCGCGAAATTACATTAATTTTTGAAAAAACAAAAACAATAGAAAAATTGTTATACAGCAAGCTATAAATGAGTATTTTGCATTCGATGGCACTTTTCTCCTTTTTTATCGGTTAAATGGTGAAAAATCTCTAAAGCCATTATGTTCCTTTCTTATCATAACATTGCTATCAAATTAATTTTCAACAACTTGCATTTCTGAAAAAACTTAAATTCATCTACAATTCATCCTATTAAAATTTGTAAATTCGCGACTTGAAATAAGAGTCATCAAAAATGATAAAAAATTGCGGACACAACATACCCCTTGCAAATTCGCCGTCTTGCAAAATACAAAAAAGCCAGTTGCGGATTTTGGGGCAACTGGCGGTGTGCTATGACTTGCTTGGCAACTGACAATGCTGTGGGAGCAGTTCCCGTAATTCTTCTTCGGTGGTATCGTCGGTAATTTTGCTAAACACGTGGTTGAACCAATCAATGGGTTCTATCCCCAACTCCTTACATGTGGCGATAAAAGTGTAGAAGATAACGTTATCTTCTGCTCCTTTGTTATTAGCGGAGAAAAGATAGTTCTTTCTGCCGAGGGTTACAGGTCGTATGGCTCGTTCTATGGCACTGTTGTCAATGTCTGTAGATTACGTACCCCCCGCGCTCCCAGTGCAACAGTTTAAGAATCGTTCTATTTTTATTGATGAACACATAAACATCACCACTGGTAGGCGAGAGCGAATTGTAGCGAACCATCCCACACAACCCCTCTATACCTTTACGCATATTCACACTCGACAGGCACAACAAATAACTATTACCCTCATTCAGACTAAACATAATTTTTTTGCGCAAAGTACGGAATTATTCCGCAATCTGACAAGACGGCTTATTTGCAAGGGGTACGGTGAGAAGAGAGAAATGGCAGAGCGGGGGGCTATTTCGAAGTCTTGATTTTTTTGCAACTTTTTGTATCAAGACAAAAAGTTGGAGAGAAAATAAAGAAAACAAACAAAACACAATGAAGATGTAAAAAATTTGTAGCACACAGCAAACGGCAGCATGGCACTAAGTAGCTAAGGGTGAAGAGGTGTTAACTGATGGTGGGAAAGTTAGGTTAAGGCCTTGTATTCAATATTGTCAGACACTAAAATTATAAAGAAACCCTCCGTTCAGCTCCAGAAAATCCGTAGGCACAAACCTCCGTAAGCATCCTAAAACAAGGAAGGTGCTCCTGGTAGTTTTCTTTTCCCAAGGTGCAAGTAAGCAGCATCTGTTGCTTCTCTTCCGCGTGGGGTTCGCATGAGGTATCCTTCTTGAATAAGGAACGGTTCGTACACCTCTTCAATGGTGCCGGCGTCTTCGCCCACAGCGGTGGCAATGGTGGTGAGCCCAACTGGTCCCCCTTTAAATTTCTCGATAATAGTACCTAGAATTTTGTTATCCATTTCATCGAGCCCATTTTGGTCTACGTTGAGTGCGCGCAGCGCCACTTGAGTAATATCGTAGTTAATGGTGCCGTCGCCTTTTATCTGAGCAAAGTCTCTAACTCTGCGTAGTAGTAAGTTGGCAATACGTGGTGTTCCTCTGCTACGTCGGGCAATTTCGAGAGCCGCCTCTGGTGTAATGGGTATATCTAAAATGGAAGCCGACCGTTTTAGGATGTTGGCAAGCGTATCGGCATCGTAGTAGTGAAGTCGAAGGTTAATGCCGAATCGCGAGCGCAGCGGAGCCGTTAAAAGCCCCGAACGGGTAGTAGCCCCTACTAAAGTGAAAGGGTTAATAGATATTTGCACGCTTCGGGCATTAGGGCCCGAGTCTATCATAATGTCTATTTTATAATCTTCCATAGCAGAGTAAAGATACTCTTCTACTACAGGCGATAGGCGATGTATTTCGTCGATGAACAGTACATCGATGGTTTCGAGGTTGGTAAGTAAACCAGCGAGTTCTCCGGGTTTGTCAATACCAGGACCAGAAGTTACCTTAACGTTTACCCCCATTTCGTTGGCAATAATATGCGATAGTGTGGTTTTTCCTAACCCAGGAGGGCCGTGCAGTAATACGTGGTCGAGTGCTTCGCCCCGTGCTCTAGCAGCTTGCACAAATACTACTATGTTCTCAATTACCTGTTCTTGCCCCGCAAAATTCGAAAAACTGGCAGGTCGTATTGCCCGTTCAAACTCTTTGTCGGCAGCCGATAGTCGTTGTGGTGAGGGGTCGGTATTGTCGTTTCTCATCGCAATTTCTTATTGATTTAAACGGTTAAGTCCGTCAATAGCAGCAGGGTAGCTAGGGTCTAATTTTTTGCAATACATATAGTCTTGGCGCGCCTCTTCAATCATCCCCAACGATTCGAAAGCTAAACCGCGGTTACCAACGGCCATAGGATATAGCGAATCGATTTCTATAGCACGGGTAAAATAACCAATAGCTTCTTGACTGTTGTTTTCGTATTCTAATGCTATATATCCTAATCCGTTAAGGGCGCCGTAGCTGTCGGGTTTAATTTGTAGTAAGTGTTGATATTGTGCTTTGGCTAAGTCGGCCATGCCTAAATCTTGGTATAATTTGGCTAAGTTGTAGTTTATCTCTATATCGTTGGCATCTAATGCAAGGGCGTTTTGATAATATTGAATGGCGATAGGGTTAAGTTGCTGTTGATAATAAAATCCTAACTCAAGGAATGCTTTTTTCTCTGAAGGATCTTGGTCTACACATAGTTGTAATATTCTCAACATATTGGTAGTGTCGCCTGTTTCTTTGTAGCAAAATGCGCGGATGAGGTGCGCGCGAGGGTTATGCGGTTGTTCGTGTATTGCAGCATCGAGGGTTTCGTTACACTCTTTTATCATGCTAAGGTGGAAGTATAGTTCCGCCAGTTTCATACGCGCCTCATTATTTTTGTTGTCTAAAGCAATGGCTTTTTGTAGGGTCTCTTCTACTAAGTCGGTCTCGCGTTGTGCAAAGTAAAAGTCGGAGAGAAGTACATAGTAGTCGGTGTTATCGTCGTCTAACTTAACAGCTTGCGCGGCATCGTCGAACCCTTTCTCAATAAATCCCTTTTCGTAGTAATATTGTCCGCGTAGGTAATATCCCTCTGCCTCATTAGGATTTTTCTCAATTTGTTCGGTAAGTTCAGTAAGTTTATTGGTAGGTTTATTATCAGACTTACAGCTCGCAAACACCATTAAGGCAAGGGTAGCAATAAGGAGAAATTGTATTTTTTTCATATTTAAATGGCTTTTAGCTTTAACTTAAAATTTTATATAAGTCTTATTTATAGGAGTTTAAAACCCTTGTATTTCGTAGTATAGATTTTTTATATACTGTTGATGTTCCATTGATATTCTGGTGAGTGGGAGTCGGAGGTTGTAATCGATTTTATTCTGTACCGCTAGTAATGCTTTAATGCCTGCAGGCGAACCTTCTTTAAAACAGGCCTGTGTCATGGTTAGGAGTTGTTGGTGGTATGTTCTTGCATTTGCGAAGTCATTTTCGAGAGCAAGGTGTACCATTTCGGAGCACTCTCGAGGGAATGCGTTGGCCATTACCGATATGAGTCCGTCTATCCCAACAGCGAGAAGCGGCAGTGTAATGGCGTCGTCGCCAGAAATTACGAGAAAATCTTTCGGTTTGTTTTGAATAATCTTCATTATTTGGTTCATGTTTCCCGATGCTTCTTTAACACCAATAATATTACTGTGTTCAGCTAGTCGTAGTGTAGTTTCGGCCTCTAGGTTG
>CAYJOY010000043.1:9591-10863 GCA_964371885.1 uncultured Lentimicrobiaceae bacterium
GCGGTACGTGAGCGAACGGTGTACAAAATAATAGGTAGTGGCGAATGGTAAGCAATAGTGTTATAGTGTTCGTATAACCCATCTTGCGAAGGACGGTTATAGAAAGGGGTAACTGATAAAATAGCAGTGATGCCCGTTAGGTCGCAGGTTGTAATATCTTTTATAACGGCTTGTGTTGAGGGACCTCCCACTCCTAGCACAATAGGAACACGGTTGTTGTTAGCAGTAGTAATGGTTTTTAATATCTCTTTTTTCTCTTCTGGGAGTAAGGTAGGGGTTTCGGCAGTAGTGCCTAATGCCACTAAATAGTCGACGCCATTGCGAATAATGTCGTTAACTAGTAGATGCAGTTTCTCGTGATCTACCTCGCCATTGATGGTAAATGGTGTTACCAATGCAGTGCCAACGCCTTTAAGATTAGAAGGTTTCATTTTTTCCTGTTAATTGTTTGGTGTAATAATCTATTTGTTTTAGTAAGTAGGGCCAGTCATTAGAGGTGGTGTCGATGTAAAGGTCGTACCACTGTTTGTGCTCTTTTTGAATCCCAATAATGAATTTAGCGTGCGAAAGTGCTAATATGTACTCAATAGGTTGAGTATGTTTTTTAGAGAAATCGATAACAATATCGAAGTCTTTCTGAAGAAAATCGTGAAGTTGAGGGAAAGAGGGTTTTCCGTACCAGTTGAGGTTTTTGTTGCAGAAGTAATCGGCAGTAAGCTGTTCTAAGCAGTAATAGGGCACCTGTTTGTTGTTATGGTATCCTATTAACCACGAAGAGCGGCTATTATTTTGGAGGTTCGTAAAATGTCGATGAAATTGTTTATACTCCTCTTCCGATTCAATTTCACAAAGTATCCCAATAGATCGGGCGTTCTCAATGTCTGAAATGGCACGGATACGCGTCACCTTATTATTATTGATGTTTCTATTTAAGAAGAACCTCTTTATTTTTTGCATCATAAGAATCTCTCTATTCGTTGTTTTCTCCTAACGCGTCAATTTTTTGTTGTGCTAAATTGCGCAGTTCTTCACCGTCGAAATTATCGATAATAGATTGGTATGTATGACGTGCTTGGAATGTATTTCCGCTAGCTTTGTACCAGTCGCCGTATAAAATAAATGTACGAGCCAACCAATATTCAGAACGGTAGTCGCCCGAAATCACATCTTTTATAAGTTTCTCACAGTTAGTGAGGTCGTTTTGGTTGAAAGCAATTTGGGCACACCAATAGGCAGCCTCTGTCCCTTCGTTGTTGTTACTAATGTGCGACA
>CAYJOY010000044.1:0-9243 GCA_964371885.1 uncultured Lentimicrobiaceae bacterium
TGGCATCTTTTCCCCATTTTTATCATCACATAGCACGCTATGCTCTTCAAAAAATAAGAAAAATCTACTCAATATCTTATCTCAAATCTGGGCAAAGCAATTTTTAGAAGCCCGCTATAACGCATAAAAAAAGGGAGCCCAAAAAGGCTCCCCTTATTTTTGTAGAATCTAAAAACTATTTTACAAGAGTATAAGTTTCAGAGCTGATATTTTTTCTTGACATTTCTGCCATTTTTGCAGATGGCAATGCTGTAAGAGGAAGGTCTACGATTGCAATATCTAAAGTTTTTTCCTCTGGAGTAGCTACATTATCAATATATTTAGCAACACCATCAAATAAAACTAGGTCGAACGTAGCTGAAATACCGTTTAAGCTATAAGCTGTTTGTGTATAGGTTCCTTCTTTAAACATCCAGTCTCCAATAATTTGACCTTGTGAATTTTGTAATAAGCGGTCTTCTGCTGTTGCATAAAAGAAGAATTGCTCTTCTACTGCAGGATCTAGGAAAATATTTTCTCCTAATGCTGGAGCTGGCCATACTCTAGTATAAGGGTATGCGTTCATGTCGTCATTAGCAAACATAAGGCCTAACCAGAATGCGCCTTCGTCAGTCTCATTTCCGTAAAGAACATTTGCAGTCCAAGTTGCACCGTCAAAAGTTATTTTTGCACCTTTTGCTAGTGCAGTAGTGAAAGCAGGACCATCAACGTATGCACTAAATTCAGCATCTTTTTTAGTTCTCACTTTCCAAGTGTAGTTAGTTTCAGCAGCTAAGCCTGTTACAACGTATGTTTTAGCAGTAACTACTTCAGTTTTTCCGTTTACAGTTACTTCGAATGTAGTTTCGGTACCTTCCCAGTTAAGGGTAGCTCCTTCATGAGTAACATCTGTTACTGTTAAATTAGTAGGAACCGCGATGTCTGGATTCCCTCCACCTTGGTTGTCATCATCTGGATCACCACAAGCAGTAAACATTACAGCACATGCTACAAGTGCCATCATCATCTTCATTAAATCTTTCATAATTTTAATTTTTTTGGTTAAATAAATGTTAAATAAAAGTTTCATTTTTTCAAGGGCGCAAAGATATAGAAAATTTCGATATAACGCACCATTCTATTTTCTAAAATTATTGACATTTCGCTTTTGTTTTACAGCACTCACTTCTAATTATTACATACTGATATTCAATCGATTATCAAAAACAACAAAATAAAATCAAAAAGAAATTAAAACAGGTATTGTTATATCAAAAAAAGTTATATTTTTGCCGACTGTTTCAGCATGTAGAAAAGCGTCTCCTACATCAACTGGAACACATTAACAAACAATCAATTAGAGACGCATTAAAACAAACAAATGTCAGGATTAATAGGAAAAAAAATCGGGATGACTAGCATTTATGATGCCTCTGGCAAGATTGTGCCATGCACAGTTATAGAAGCTGGTCCTTGCGTGGTAACGCAAGTTAAAACCGCTGAAAAAGACGGTTATGATGCCATCCAATTAGGATTCGACGAGAAAAAAGAGAAACGTACAAACAAATCTTTACAGGGTCATTTCGCGAAAGCGGGTACCACACCAAAAAAGATTTTAAAAGAGTTTACACGTTTTGAAGAAGGTCATAAAAAAACTTTCGGAGAAGTGTTAGACGTTTCTATTTTTATTGAGGGCGAATTTGTGGATGTAAGTGGAACATCTAAAGGTAAAGGTTTCCAAGGTGTAGTAAAACGCCATGGTTTTGCTGGTGTAGGCGACAGCACACACGGTCAACACAACCGTTTAAGAGCCCCAGGTTCTCTAGGTGCTTCGTCATGGCCATCGAGAGTATTCAAAGGGATGCGTATGGCTGGTAGAACAGGTGGTGAAAAAGTGAAAATGATCAACCTCCAAATCGTGAAATTGGTACCTGAGAAAAATTTAATCGTAATTAAAGGTTCTGTTCCAGGGCCTAATGGTTCATATTTAAAAATTGAAAGATGGAGTTAAGAGTTTATAAATTAGACGGCAGCGAATCATCGAAAACGGTTACATTGAACGATAGCATCTTCAATATTGAACCTAACGATCACGCCATTTGGTTAGATGTGAAGCATATCTTAGCCAACAAAAGACAAGGAACACACGACACCTTAGAGAAATCGACCATTTCTGGTAGTACACGTAAGTTAAAAAGACAAAAAGGTACAGGTGGAGCACGTGCAGGTAGCATCAAATCTCCAACCATCCGCGGTGGAGCTACCGTTTTCGGTCCTCACCCAAGAGATTACTCTTTTAAATTGAATAAAAAAATAAAAATGTTAGCTCGCTTCTCGGCACTTTCTTATAAAGTAAAAGAAGAGAAAATATTAGTAGTAGAGGATCTTTCTTTCGAAACCCCTAAAACTAAAGCGATGATTGACGTTTTGAAAAAATTCGGTTTAGAAAATACTAAAACCTTATTATTAGCCAACAACGGCAACGAGAATGTTTATCTTTCGGCTCGTAACTTAAAAAGAACAAAAGTTATTAGAGCTTGTGATGTAAACACTTACGATGTAGTGAACGCTAAACAAGTGGTTATTTTCGAGAATAGTATTCCTGAAATAGAAAAAATGCTCGCTAAGTAGTGCGTCCATAAATTATTGATAACATAAAATCAGATAAGAAAATGAATATTTTAATTAAACCCATCATCAGTGAAAAAATGCAAGCGGTTACTGAAAAGTTCAATCGCTACGGGTTCATAGTGGACAGAAAAGCAACGAAAACTCAAATTAAACATGCCATTCAGCAAGTTTATGGAGTGAAAGTAGAA
Source organism: uncultured Lentimicrobiaceae bacterium (assembly GCA_964371885.1). GTDB lineage: Bacteria > Bacteroidota > Bacteroidia > Bacteroidales > WCHB1-69 > CAYJOY01. Next base: position 2,799 of record CAYJOY010000044.1, read on the forward strand.
AGAATTAACACGTTAATTCAACGTGGAAAATCTACAGCTCGCCATACCAAATCGGGTATGATTCAAGGTCAAAAAAATACGTTTAAAAAAGCGATTATTTTTGTAAGTAAAGAAGATAAGATAGACATTTATAGCAATATTTAGTCATGGCATTAAAAAAATACAAACCAGTAACGCCTGGTCAACGTTTTAAAGTTATTAGCTCGTTCGACGATATTACCACCAATAAACCAGAAGAGAGTTTATTGTGTCCTAGACCAAGGACAGGCGGAAGAAACAACAGTGGTAAAATGACAATGAGATACCGTGGTGGTGGTCACAAAAAAATGTACCGCTTCATCGATTTCAAAAGAAATAAAGATGGTATCCCTGCAACGGTAAAAACTGTTGAGTACGATCCTAACCGTTCTGCTCGTATCGCATTATTATTTTATGCCGATGGTGAAAAAAGTTATATCATAGCTCCTCACGGAATTAAAGTAGGTCAAGTTATTGTTTCTGGAAGCGGTGTTTCTCCAGACTTAGGTAACACACTTCCTATTGCCGAAATTCCATTTGGTTCTACCATTCATAACATTGAACTTCGTCCTGGACAAGGTGCAAAGATGGCTCGTTCTGCGGGTAGCTATGCACAATTAATGTCGAGAGATGGAAAATATGCTACTCTCCGTTTACCTTCGGGTGAAACACGTATGATTCTATGTGCTTGCCGCGCTACTATTGGTATGGTTTCTAACATCGACCATAGCTTAGAGGTATCGGGTAAAGCGGGACGTTCACGCTGGTTAGGTCGCCGCCCACGCGTTCGTGGTGTGGTTATGAACCCAGTAGATCACCCAATGGGTGGTGGTGAAGGTCGTGCTTCTGGTGGACACCCACGTTCTAGAAAAGGCTTACCAGCTAAAGGTTACAGAACACGTGCACCTAAAAAACAATCGGATAGATATATTATTGAAAGAAGAAAAAAATAACAATTAAATAGAGTAGTATGAGTCGTTCATTAAAAAAAGGTCCATTTATTCACTATAAATTGGAAAAACGCTGTATCGAAGCTCAAGAAGGTGGTAAAAAATCTACTATCAAAACTTGGTCGCGTGCATCAATGATTTCTCCTGACTTTGTAGGTCTTACTATCGCTGTTCATAACGGAAACAAATTTATCCCTGTTTACGTTACTGAAAATATGGTAGGACACAAATTAGGCGAATTTGCCCCAACTCGTATCTTCCGTGGCCACGCTGGTCAGAAAGATAAAGGTAAAAAATAATAATATTAGAAATTATTAATTCTATATAAAACAGAGACGAGGATTTTTACTTCGTCTCTTTTTTTGTTGCACAAAAACAACACGCTTGGGCTATAAAGAAGTTGCATTGCTAATTAATCGTGCGTATAATACCTAATTGTGGACGGTTATCTCCCCAAAAACTATACTTTTTTAGTATTTCAAACTTCTCTTCCATATTTCAAGTTCCTCATTTTATAAAGATCGTTAAAAATTCGAGTAGGCTCGAAAATTCTTGCAAAAACAACAAAAAATTCGAGTACATTCGAAATTTTTAATATTTTTTATTAAAAATTCGTGTGTACTCGAAAAAAAATGCTTTGGCAACGGGGTCGAAGTATTGCTTCGACCCCCAATTTAAAATCGCTTATGGGTAAAATTATTTAGTCCATGCTTTACCTAATGGTAACATTACTCTTCCGTACGATTTATTGAGGAACGCAGCGGCGCAACCATAAAAACTTAAGATAGCAATAATTAATTCTGCGTATGCTGCCATTGAATGGAAAGCAGGAGAACCGCCACATAGCGTGTCTACAGTAAGGCCTATGAACAAAATTACAATAAAAATCATGAGTACCGATAGGAAAGTATTCAATCTAAAGGCAGCAATTGTAACAATAATAGAGAAAACAGTATAGCCAATAAACGCAAAACCGAGTTGACTAATGTCGCCTGTTTCGGCAAGCCAAGTTCCGAAAACGCCCCCTTTTATCATCCATGTAGAGGACACTCCTAACCAAAAAAGGCCGTAAGCCGTAAAGGCTAGTGCGCCAAATAAATTGTTGTGTTTAAAATCTAAAGAACCAGCAATAAGCTGAGCAATAGAACCTAAGAAGATTGCCCAGGGAATTATTAACGATGTTCCATCTGTAATTCCTAACTTTTGTGATGAGGCTACCAAGGTAACCATGGCAAGGCCAAATAGCCCGAGTGCAGTTGGATCTGCTAACTCAATTTTTACGTGTTTTGTATCCATTATAATATTTAAAAAATTTGGTCGCGAAAATACGAAAATTATAGCGATTTGGCAACTGCTTTTGTTAATTTTTCTGCAAACTCTTGTTTAAAATCATCAGGAAAGATATTTGCTTTGGTAAAACCTAGTTTACTCAAATTCACCACCACCTCTTTTCCATCTTTATGCCTTACTAGCAGTAGCGATGAAAAAGCGACAGTGTACTTGTTAACTAGCTCTTTATGTACTGGATCGGAGAAATCGATGCTATGAAAAACTACCGTTCCATTTTGCACCTCTGTGGCAAATTGCTGCGCAATTACCTCTTTCGATAGTGCCTCGATAGCATTACAGGCACTACATCTCTTTTTTCCATGGAAATAGAGCACCTCTACCCCACGCTCTAACTGGGTAATGGTTACTGAATCTTGAGTATTTGCTGGATGCTGCGCCCCGTTTTCGCAAGCTAAAATCAACATTGCCAGAATGGCTAATAAAAAGAAGTTTCTCATCATATATTTATTTTTATCTGATTAAATATGCCTTGTTGGTGGCTACCCATGTAATTGCCGCAGCGTCATCTCCTTTTCAAAAAATAGATTCCTAACTACCTGCCAATCTTGGGTGGAGTAATGGAGCATTTCCTTTTCTGGAAGCGCACCATTTAATTGGAAAATGGTGGCATTATAGTGCAAACTCTCTTGGTCGGTATACCCTTTCTCCTCTTGTTTCTCTTTTAAAAACTGCAAAATTCGTAATCCGTCGGCTTTTTGGTGAAAAGCCTTGGTAAAGTTCTGTATACTGTTATTATTTTTTCGAAGTGGACTCCACAAATCATCTACTTTGTATATTTTTTTTAGAAACAATGTAAATTCATTATCCCATTCATTATCAAACAGATATTCTATTTTCTGATAGGTCTCTTCTATGATTTTGAAGAGTGAATAGTGATAAATGGGATAGCTTGTCCAGTTTCCTTCTGCCCCTTTTATCATTGCGGGTCCTGTTCCAAAGAAGACGCGGTCTGAGAATCGGGCGGCGGGATAAACGCAAGCATCATTCCAATTCTCTACTAGTGTCATTTTGCGCATTTTTTGCAACAGATAAAAATCCTCGCCACTTTTCATAGGGGTAATACCTCCTATTTTTTTCAGTGCTTCTACCCTCATAGCTATTGCCGAACCCACAGCGGTAAAATTGTAGGGCGAGTTAATATTGTACAGCGCTATTAAGTAATTGCGCATATACACCTCGTAGCGGAGTATGGCTTGATTAGCCGCATCGTTGTTAGTGAGTTGGTGGTAATATGGGACCGAAATTACTTGGCATTTTGTATGGTGAAAGCGACTACAGATGGTTTGAAAATAATCCTCATTGAAGCGTGTATCGGCATCTAAACTAATTATAACATCGTGAGGTTGCGTATTTTCATGGGCAATAATGGCATCGAACAACACTTTACGAGCCCACCCTACCCCATGGTCGTTTTTCACCCATCCCGCTCCCCTCGAACTTCTATCTATCACCATTATTGGGAGGTCGGTTTGTTGGTGTAGCCAAGCCATTAGTTGGGCGTTATTTTCGCAAATGGGCAACTTTTCGGGGTTATCCCACCAATTATCGGGTTGATTTACACATATATAAACAGAAAAACGATATTCGGTTTGTTGCAACCGAATATCGTTTAATGTTTGGGGTAAAAAGGAAAGCTCATCCATTGCAGGAATAGCAATATGGAGATGAGGTTTCATGGTGTGTTATTTTATTAAATTTTTGTTAGGGATAGCTTTGTTATAGCAACCTTGTGCTAATTTCTCTTTCACTTCGGTAAACACATTAATGGTTTTTTCCACATCCTCTAATGTATGTACAGCTGTTGGTATTAATCGCAACATTAATACACCTTTAGGTACCACTGGGTAGGTTACAAGCGAGCAGAAAATACCATAATTCTCGCGAAGATCCACTACAACGTTACTACCCTCTTCTATACCACCTTTTAAATAAACAGGCGTTACTGGCGATTCGGTTTTTCCAATATCGAAGCCTCTATCTTTAAGTCCTTGTTGTAAAGTATTAACAACAGTCCATAATTTCTCGCGCAGTTCAGGTTTTGTTTTCACTAATTCTAAGCGTTTTAGCCCGCCAATAACCATTGGCATTGGCAACGATTTCGCGAAGATTTGCGAGCGCATATTAAAGCGTAGGTGGTCTACTATAGCTCTTTCAGAAGCTACGAAGCCTCCAATACCTGCCATACTTTTAGCAAATGTACCGAAGTATACATCAATACCATCAGAGCAATTAAAATGTTCGGCAGTACCTGCACCTGTAGCACCCATAGTACCAAAACCGTGCGCGTCGTCTACTAATAAACGGAATGGGAACTCTTTTTTCATAGCTACTATTTCGTCTAATTTACCTAAGTCGCCAGCCATTCCAAATACACCTTCAGTAATTACCAAAACGCCACCCCCTTGAGCTTCTGCCAAAGGAATAGCACGCTCTAGTTGTTTACGGAACGATTCCATATCGTTGTGTTGGAAAACAAAGCGTTTAGCAAAACTCAAACGAAGACCATCGAGAATACAAGCGTGCGATTCTGAGTCGTAAACAATAACGTCTCTACGGCTTGTTAATACATCTATAATAGAAACCATACCTTGGTAGCCGAAGTTCATTAAATAACCCGCCTCTTTACCAATAAATGTGGCTAAACCTTGCTCTAATTGTTTATGATATACACTATCTCCCGACATCATACGAGCACCCATTGGGTACGCCATGCCATAATCTTTGGCACCTTGGGCATCAGCCTCACGCACTTCTGGGTGGTTGGCTAAACCTAAATAGTTGTTCAAACTCCATGTTAAAACATCTTTCCCATTGAATCTCATTACGGGTTGAATTTCTCCCTCTAACTGCGGAAACATAAAATAACCGTCTGCTTGTTCTTGGAATTGTCCTAATGGCCCGGGGGTACCTTTAATTCTTTCAAAAATATCTTTCATTCTATAATATTGAAAATTAATAAATTATTCTAAAACTGATAAAAAAGCTCTCTTTTTTAGTTAAGCGGCAAAGATATAAAATATTTTTTAAATATCTGTTATTCACGAAGAGATTCTCGCAAAATGTGCCTTTAATTATCCGTTACCGCTCAAAAACTACATTTTTATCCTCTGCAACTAAACTTTCAAGAAGTTAGGTTTTTCTGGCGACGGGAGAATTTCGTCATTGCTACCTTTATACTTATCGTTTGCATTGAACGGGATCCCTATTTTATTAAGTAGTCTATCCGACTGTACTTGATGTAGTTGTAGCCCTAGTTTCCAAGGGTCGTAACCCAGCAGGAGGCCGGTCATCTCTTCGTAAGTAAGCACAGGTATTCCATACCCCTCTTTATCGTAGGTTTTATGTTCCATTTCGGCAATGGTGTACTGCCAGCGGTCGAGGAACATGGGGCAACCAGGGCAGTTGCATACTATAAAATCGGGTTCGTAGGGCTCCATCGATTCAAATTTCTTTTTGGTATTGGCAATAGAGTACCCACGATTAGCCATTACTAGGTATTGTCTAAAACCAAACCCGCAGCAGTGTCTTCTTTCTGGGTAATCAATCACTTCGCCGCCCCACGCCTCTATCATTCCCGCTAACACATGTGGAAATTCGGCCTTACCAATACCTGCCTCAGGGAATATTTTTGCATAGTGGCAGCCAATATGTTCTACCACGCGCAACGGTTTCCCTGTGAAGCGGTTCACCAATTGGTATTTCATCCGTTCTTTCAACTCCATCCTAAATTTATAGATTACATCGGAGGGATGGGCAATATTTTTGGGGATATTAAAAGTTCTTCCTGTAGCTTTATAAAGCATTTCTCGGGTCTTTTCGAGGTGTTCTGGCGAATGTTTCCAAATATCTACCATCTCGGTGTATATACCAAACGAGGTAATACACGATGGCACATAGTTTTCGTACTCATTTTCGGTCATTAAAGAAAACAAGCGCCCTACCATGGTCATGGTAGTTTCTAGCGGCACCACCTCCGAATGGTAGCCAATACCGCTACAAGTGTGCGAATGTTGGGTGTCGTAAATGTCTTTTCCTAGCTCCTCGCGCATAATTTTTAAAAATGCCGCCTCCGAACCTGGAAAAAACGACTGGCGAATACAACTTCTTCCATAAAAATAATGGTCGTT
>CAYJOY010000044.1:9253-10819 GCA_964371885.1 uncultured Lentimicrobiaceae bacterium
CTCTTTCTGATACGAATTCCAATATCTCTTATCCATAGTTTTTTTATTATTAAATCATTAATAACATTTTGTAACGATATTTCAAGATAAAAACACCATCTAAAAATGCACCGCGAATTTACACTTTTATTTTCTATATGTAACCCGCACTTATCATAAAAAAAAAGAGACCCACTTAGAAATAACATTTCTCTGTAAAAAAAGAGAGCTAACCACAATTTTTTGTAAACTTTTTCGATTACACTTGTGAATAACGCAATGTTATTCGTATCTCGTATTCAGAGATTTTATGTCCTTTTCTTTGACTACGTAATCAATAAACAAACAAGGACTATTGCTGTTTAAAAAATATAACATTATGGCAAAATTATTTCAAACCAAAGATCTTTATCACGGATTAGGCTGTTTATCAGAATTAAAAACCATTACTGGTAAAAAGGCTGTTATTGTAATTGGCGGAAACTCTGTACGCGCTAACGGGACGTTAGGCAAGGTAGAGGCGATTCTAGCCGAAATTAATATGGAATACACTATTGTTGATGGCGTTGAGCCCGATCCATCTATTCAAACGGTGCTTCGTGGCGCTAAAGTTTTCCAGGAGTTTCAACCCGAATGGATTATTGGGTTAGGAGGCTGCTCGGCTATTGATGCAGCCAAAATCATGTGGGTATTATACGAACACCCCAACATGAGTTTCGAAGAAATGGTACCAGTAGGTGGCATTCCACCATTACGCAACAAAGCACAATTTGCGGCTATCCCATCTACTAGCGGTACAGGAACTGAGATTACCGCAGTTGCGGTTATTACCGACCGAGAAAAAGGGGTAAAATATCCTATTGTTTCTTACGAAATCCTTCCCGATTTAGCGATTGTAGATGGCGAACTTTGCAAAAGCATGCCTAAAAATGTAACAGCTAACACAGGGTTAGATGCTCTTACTCACTGTGTTGAAGCATACGGTTCGAATGTAGACGACAACTACGCCGATGCGTTAGCCAAAGGTGGTATTGAGTTGGTATTTGCAAACTTAGAAACCGCATACAACGAGCCCGAAAATGGCACAGCCCGCCAAAACATGCACGACGCCTCTTGCTTAGCAGGTTACGCTTTCACCAATGGGTGGTTAGGCATTGCCCACTCTATGGCACACCAAATTGGGGGTATGTTTGGCATCCCTCACGGTTGTGCTAATGCCATAGTGCTTCCTAATGTAATTCGCTATAACGCAACAGTTCCTAACAGATACGACCAATTAGCTAAATTAGTAGATGTTACCACTGCCGAAGAGTTTGCCGTGGCTATTGAAGCACTTCGCGCTAGAGTAAACGTTCCTGCATCTGTAAAAGAGTATGGCATTGCCGAAGAAGAGTGGAACAAAGTAGTAAGAGAAATGGCAGAACATGCTATGGCCGACGCGTGCACCAACTTTAACCCCCGTGTACCTACTACCGATGAACTTGAAAAAGTGTTAATGTATTGCTACGAAGGTAAAAATGTAAACTTCTAAACCAACCATAATTTTTAGATATAAACAACCAAGTAGGAGGAAACGACTTTCGTTTC
>CAYJOY010000045.1:0-10555 GCA_964371885.1 uncultured Lentimicrobiaceae bacterium
CCATATCTTCAATTTTCACCTCGCAGTTTTCTGGATACTTAAAGCGCACTACATATTTCCCTTTCAACGCCTCGGCAGTCTCTTCTTCCGATAATGTTAACGAATTTCTGAGCGCTTGTCTACTATTTACATCGTATTGAAAGATTGTTTTTTGAGCTTCGTGCTCTTTCCTTTTCTCTTCTAACTCTTCGGCGGTATCGAAGGCATAATATGCCCAGCCGTTAGCTACCAATTCATCGGCATACTTTTTATAGATTGCCATCCTTTCCGATTGACGATAAGGGGCATGTGGTCCTCCTAAGTGCACCCCCTCATCGAAAGTGATGCCTAACCATTGAAAAGCTTCAATGATATATTCCTCGGCGCCAGGCACAAACCTTGTTTGGTCGGTATCTTCTATTCTTAATATTAATGTTCCACCTAATTTTTTTGCAAACAGATAGTTGTACAAACATGTACGCACACCACCTATGTGAAGTGGGCCTGTTGGACTTGGAGCGAAACGGACTCTTGGAGTATTATTTTCCATTATTTTGTATTTTTAAATTTATTAGTGATATTTTCTAAATATGATTTTGACACCGGTATTTCCGGCAGGTTCGGATATTCAAATTGGAGGAATGTCCCCTCTTTTGCCTTTCTGAAAATGGCGATTTTGTTAAAATTTACCATAAACGAGCGGTGACATCGCACGAGTTGGGGCGAGAAATCTTGGTTTTCGATACTCTTTAATGAAGAGCGGAGCTGAAAATTTACAATTTCGTTATTTTGCTCATAATAAATCATTACATAGTTAACATGCGATTCTATATAAAAGAGTTTCTCGAGCACTATGGTTAGGCGCAACACCTGATTTTCGTCTCTAAAATGGATTAAGTCGGTGGTATCGGTCTCTACATTAATGGTGGCTTTTTCTAGCTCTTTTTTCTTCTTAGCTCTGTACCTTTTCAACTGTTTCTGTTTATCTATCAAATTAAAATAGAGGGTAGAAAGAGCATAGGGGATAATGAGCATGAGCACTATTATAAACGATGACCGCCCTAATAGGTGCATGAAGAGTCGTTCGTCGTGAAGTATTATTTTAGAGAATGTAGTATAAAGTAGCGCAATAAATAGCACCTCGGCAAAAGCCCACAGCACGTACTGTAGGTAAGTAACTGGCAATTTTTTACAAATTTGCGAGAACAACATTCTAGTAAACACCAGCACCCCAAAAGCGCATAGAGAGATGATGCACGCAATGATAAAATTGTAGGTTCTGTCATCGCGAACCCATATTGCTAAGCCGAAAGGGGAGTATATTAAAAAGAATAATATAACAAATAGTAGCGTAAATGACAGAAACTTAATAGTAGTATCTATATCATAAAAGTAACGTGGGATTCGCCTGTTCATTTAGTATTTTCTATTTTTTTAGCGATAATCTACCTTTGAAATGTAATACACCCAACGTTTTTCTTTGTCGCCTTTATACAGTTTATTTCTTATTTTTTGATACCCTGTTATGATAAAGCAGTTGTTATACCAATGTGTTATTTTGCTTGCGGGCGTATTCCCTACGGGGATACTCATAATTTTATCGCTTTCGTATAGCTTTATCATATCGTGCGACTCGAAAGGGACAATTATTTCATTATCTTTTATTACCATTGAGTGAATTTGTGTATAATCGACAGAGTATATTATTTGTTGTTGTTGCGGGTCGGTATATACCGAGGTATAGGAATGTAATACTCTCGATGTGGCCACATTCATTGGGAACGGTGTTGCGGTTTCTAATTTCCCATCAGCCGCAAAGGTAGCCACGTATGCTGTTCCAAATTTGTATCCCGAGAATTGGCTTCTTCCATATCCATCGGTGTAATAATCGTGGTAATAGAGTTCAAGTGGCAGCGAATATTTCCCATTATAACCAAATGGTTCTCCTACTTGCATGTTATAACCCACCATTGCATTAAAGGTTCTTATTTCCAAGCCTCTATCTCCTTTGTATCGCAGGCTAATATCTTCGAACGAGTTGTAAACGGGGGCACTTGCATTTACCACATACGGGCCATTACCACTCTTTTCTAAATGGAACGGAATAGCGTAAATTCCTGTCTGTTTTACATTCGATTTTTTCCTCCCATCGCTATTATAGGTGCCTGCTATTAAATAGTTGTTGTTGTTAACTGTAAACATTCTGGCGGTAACAAAGCCCGTTTCGCCCGTTTCGGGGAATGCAGCATATTTGTATTCATTAGTTGGCAAATACACATCCAACAGATTCATGGCTTGGTACAGTTTATTATCTACATCTACCACTAAATCGAGCCCTATTAGTAGATGTTCTTTTGAGCTATCGAACTGAAAGAACTCTACCCAGAAAGAGTCGGAGGTGCAATTTTTAGAGAGGAGAAATTGCAATGTATTGTTTTTCAGATTACATATTGCAAAATCGTTAATTTTACTTTCTCTTGTTTCAATGGCTAGGTATTCGTTTTCTATCTCCATTTTGTGCGCCGACTTGAAAGGAAGGGGGAGTTCTATTTTTGTTAATTCTTTGTTTTTATCATGATATGATACTAAGATCCATTTAGGTTCTTCTTTTTTATATTTATCGCAGTAAAACAGCAGATATACTTTTCCATTATTATAATCGGAGAGCCACGCTTCGGCAGTTGGAGGAAGTTGAAACTGCGCCACGCTCCCCATTACTAGGTTGGTATCGTACATTACCACTGCCCATGCCGAGGAGTCGGGAGCAGTAGTTGCTGTTGGGTAATAGACCGCCACCCCTTCTTTCTCCATGAGTTGGCTTCTGTACTCTCTGTCGGAGTCTTCGCCTTCAAATTCAACACGTAGCGGACGGTCGTGCTGTGCCGCTATAAAGAGCGGAAAAACCGCTAGCAATAAAAATAAATGTTTCATGTTTTGGTTAAGATTTTGGTTTTTATAACATTAAATATTAGGAGATTAATGGCGGTATATCCATTAATCTCCTAAATTTCTTATTACATTCCGCCGTCGCAAATAAGCACTTGCGCGGTCATGTAAGTGGATAAGTCGGAGGCAAGGAAGAGCGCTGTGTTAGCAATATCTTCTGGTTTTCCGCCTCTTCGTAGCGATATTCTTTTCATATAATCTGCTTTTACCTCTTCAGGAAGCACGTGGGTCATTTCTGTTTCAATAAATCCTGGAGCAATTACATTACAACGGATGCTTCTGCTTCCTAGCTCGCGTGCTACCGCTTTGCTAAAACCTATAATAGCTGCTTTCGAAGCGCAGTAATTGGCTTGCCCCGCATTTCCATTTACCCCAACAATAGAGCCCATATTAATAATAGAACCCGAGCGTTGTTTGAGCATAATAGATTGAATTGCTTTGGTGTGATTAAAGATCGATTTTACATTTACATTCATTACTAAATCCCAATCTGCTTCGCTCATTCTCATAAGGAGTGTATCGCGGGTAACCCCAGCGTTGTTCACTAACACATCTATACGACCAAAAAGTTGGTGAGCCTCTTTTATAGCGTTTTCTGTAGCTGCCAAGTCGGCAACATTATAGGCAAAAAACTTAGCTTTTACACCCAACTGCTCAATCTCTTTAATAAGCTCAAGTACGTTTTCATCCTCTTTTAAATCGGTAAAAATCACATCTGCACCATTTTGAGCAAATGTAAGCACTATCTGTTTTCCAATACCGCGGGCACCTCCCGTTATCATGGCTACTTTCCCTTTTAATAGTTGATTCATCATTTTTATTTTTTATTAGTTGTTAATTTTACGATATCGGAGGTAATGATCTATGGTTTCGCAATTTGTCATCTTACCCCGATAGCTATATTAATGTTTAAAATGTCTTACACCTGTAAATATCATTACAATTCCTAACTCATCGCAAGCTTTTATAGAATCGTTATCTCTCATAGATCCACCTGGTTGAATAATGGTTTCTACCCCATATTTCACTGCCATTTTCACCACGTCGTCGAATGGGAAGAATGCATCGCTTGCCAATGCCATTCCGGAGGTATGTCCTGCCGCTTTAGCTTGCTCTAATGCGATGTGTGCAGCCCCCACCCTATTGGTTTGTCCGCCACCAATACCTACAGTTTTCAAATCTTTCACCAATGTTATTGCATTCGATTTCACGTGTTTACACACTTTCATAGCAAACAACAAATCGTTAATTTGTTCAACGGTTGGTTCTTTTTTGGTAACCACGGTATAGTTATAATTCTCCACATCGTAGTTATCAACGCCTTGTTCTAACAAGCCGCCAGTAACACTAGTATATACTTTTGCATCGTTGGTAGTTGTATCATCTAAACTGATGGTTAACACGCGTAGATTCTTTTTTGCTGCTAGCACTTCTAGTGCTTCGGGGGTATACGATGGGGCAATTACAATTTCTAAGAATACCGATTGCATCTCTTTTGCTGTTTCGGCATCAATTTCGTGATTTGTGGCTACAATGCCTCCAAAAATAGAAACGGGGTCGGCTTCGTAGCAACGTTTCCATGCCTCGTTAAGGCTGTTACCAACGCCCACACCACACGGATTTTTGTGCTTTACCGCCACTACTGCGCAGTTTTTAAACTCTTTTAAGATGGTAATTGCGGCGTCCGCATCTTGTATATTATTGTATGACAACTCTTTTCCTTGCAACTGTTGGCTCCACGCTACTGAATACCCTTGTTCTTCGCCGGCATAAAAAACGGCACTTTGATGTGGATTTTCGCCATAACGGAGGGTCTGTTTTCTCTCATAAGTTAACGTTAGCGACTCTGGGTTATGCTCTTCCACCTGCTTTGTTAAATAGGAGGCAATGGTAGCATCGTATGAGGCGGTATGGCGGAATGTTTTGGCGGCCAGTCGCTCGCGTGTTTTTAGTGTAACATCGCCTTCTGCCTCTATCTCGGCACGTACCATTGCATAGTCGTTAGGGTCGCAAACTACCGTAACAAATCGGTGATTCTTTGCCGCCGAACGCAACATGCTAGGACCTCCAATATCAATATTTTCTATCGCTTCTTCAAAAGAAACATCCGCTTTATGGATCGTTTCCTTAAAAGGATAAAGATTTACCACTACCATATCGATAAGTTCTATCTTATTTTCGTTCAATGCTTTGATGTGATTTTCGTTATCGCGAACACAAAGCAAACCGCCATGCACATTCGGGTGTAGGGTTTTAACTCGCCCGTCCATTATTTCTGGAAAATGGGTTACTTCATCGATAGAAATTACCGGAATTTGCTCCGCTTCTAACATTTTTTTTGTTCCACCTGTCGATACTATCTCGTAGTTATTTTCCACTAAAAAGCGGACAAAATCGAGGAGATTCTCTTTGTAGCTCACACTTACTAAAGCTCTTTTCTTTGCCATTTTATTGATGTTATGTTTAAGAATACTATTTTACTATTATATGCCACTAAAATTAATCGGCAAAGATACAATTTTATTGCATTGCAATTATTACATCACAAAATTCAACATGTTTATAGTGGCACAACTCTCAAATAAAACAATCCAAAATGGGCGACGTATATTTGCGAGCTAAAAATTTCGCACAAAATGGCATCTCATCAATTTCATATTCAAAAAAATATCATACCTTTGCAGCGCTTTTTTTTAAGGGCATGGTTATAAGATCAAACAATTGAATAATAATTATTTAAACTATATCAATATGGCGAATAATAGAGCTATTCTTTTTCCAAATGTTACCGATGAGCAATGGAACGATTGGAAATGGCAAGTAAAAAACAGGGTTGAGACTCTTGAGGGGTTGAAAAAATACATTCAACTTACACCAGAAGAGGAGGAGGGAGTAAAAGAATCGTTGAAAACGTTGCGTATGGCAATTACCCCTTACTATCTATCGCTTATCAACTTAGAGGACCCTAACTGCCCTATACGTAAGCAATCGGTACCTACCATTCACGAAACTCACGTAGCTGCTTCCGACCTTGACGATCCGTTGCACGAGGATGAAGATTCTCCAGCCCCAGGGCTTACGCACCGTTATCCCGATAGAGTATTATTTTTAATTACCGATATGTGCTCTATGTATTGTCGCCATTGTACGCGTCGCCGTTTTGCGGGGCAGAAAGACGACGAATCGCCAGGCGATAACATTCAGAAAGCTATTGACTATATTGCGCGCACGCCACAAATTCGCGACGTGCTCCTTTCTGGTGGCGACGGGCTATTGGTGAGCGATGCTAAGTTAGAGTCTATTATTCAACGTTTACGCCAAATTCCTCATGTAGAGATTATCAGAATAGGCTCGCGCGTGCCTGTGGTTTGCCCACAACGTATTACCGACGATTTGGTGAACATGCTCAAAAAATATCACCCAATATGGTTGAACACCCACTTTAACCACCCCGATGAAATTACCCCAGAGGCTGTTGAAGCATGTGCTAAATTAGCCAACGCAGGAATCCCATTAGGGAACCAAACGGTGCTATTGCGCGGCGTTAACGACTGTGTTCATGTAATGAAAGATTTAATGCATTCGCTTGTTAAAACAAGAGTTCGCCCTTACTACATTTACCAATGCGACCTATCGATGGGTATTGAGCACTTTAGAACACCAGTATCGAAAGGGATTGAAATTATTGAGCATTTAAGAGGCCATACCTCTGGTTATGCGGTGCCTACATTTGTGGTAGATGCACCTGGTGGTGGTGGCAAAATACCGGTAATGCCCGAGTATCTTATTTCGCAAAGCCCTTCGAAAGTGATTTTAAGAAACTACGAAGGGGTAATTACTACCTATTCGCAGCCAGAGAATTACGTTGACAATTGCGACTGCAAACATTGTAAAGAGGCTAAAGAGAATAGTGGTGTTGCTAGTTTAATGGCAGGCGAGCAGTTAGCATTAGAGCCAACCAACTTGGCAAGAAAGAAAAGGCACTAACATGTAATGAACCTAATTGATAACATTCTCCGTTACTCCTCTATCTCTATTATTGGGACTGAAAAAAACACAGGTAAAACGGAAACTTTAAATTATATCCTAACGAAGTTAAGGCAACGCAACATTGCAGTTGCCTTAACTTCTATTGGTACCGATGGTGAGCGAGTTGACGCCGTTACTTTTACTACCAAGCCAGAAATAACATTATATCCTGGCGATATTTTTATTACCACCGAAAGTTATTACCGCCATAAGAGCTGTTCTTGCGAGGTACTCTCTATTTCGCAACGGCGAACCTCGCTAGGGCGTTTGGTAATTGCGAGGGCACTCACCAAGGGGAACTGTATTATTTCGGGTCCCAACACCAATCCGTGGCTTAGGGAAATGATGGACGAGGTGGCGCAATACACCCCTGCCATTACTATTATTGATGGGGCATTATCGAAAAAGTCGTCGGCATCTCCTTTTATTGCAGAGGGGATTGTGTTAGCCACTGGGGCAGCTTACTCGTTGTCTATCTCCGAAATTGCAAAAAATGTGCAGTTTCTTACACAACTTATCCATCTTCCTAAAGTAGAGGAGCGCTTGCTACCTCTGCTTGAAAATTTGGAAGGTGGCATATATTGCATTAATGAACATGAGGAAATTATTGACCTAGCAATTCCATCTGCCTTGTTACTACATCAACACAAAGATGGGCTGTTTGCTCATGGGCACACGCTTTACCTGTCGGGGATGGCAACAGAGGGTTTCTTTAAATTTATGGCAAGTCAGAAAGGGTGTGAAAAAGTAGAAGTTTGGCTCAAAGATTTCACCAAAATATTTGCCTCACCGCTTGCTGTTAACCATTTTTTACAACGAGGAGGAAAGATTAAACTTTTGTACAACAGCCAGTTATTAGCCATTACCGTAAACCCTACTTCTCCCAATGGTTACACTCTCCACTCTCAGGAACTTATTGGTGCGGTGCAACAGGCAACCCACGTGCAGGTAATAAACGTGCGCAAGTAGTCTGCTATACAGGCACAAAGGTCATCGATTTTTTCAAGAGGTCGACCTCCATTACTTTCACTTTTATAAGATCGCCGAAGTGGATATTTTTCCCTTTATGAAGCCCTACCAATGTGTAGTTATCTTCGTCGATATAGTAAAAATCGTCGTCAAACTTTTTTATTGGGATTAAGCCTTCACATTTCGACTCTATGAGTTCGGCAAACACGCCCCATTTAGCAATACCGCTCACTCGTGCATCGAATACTTGTCCTACTTTATCGGCAAGATATTCAGCCTGTTTAAACTTAATAGATGCTCTTTCTGCCTCTGTTGCTTTCTGTTCTCTTGCGGAGCAGTGTTGCGATATTTCTTCTAAGGCCGTTTCGTTTTTCGATGGTTCTCCATTCAGATATTCGAATAATAGGCGGTGTACCAATAGGTCGGGGTAACGGCGAATGGGCGAGGTAAAGTGGGTGTAGTGTTGGAACGCCAATCCGAAGTGCCCAATATTTTGGGTAGCATACACAGCTCTGGCCATCATTCTTATAGAGAGTTGGCTCAACAAGTTGTATTCGTTTTTATCTTTGGTAGCGCCAAACATGCTCGTTAGCGACTCTGTAAAAGCTTTACGACTATGCCCTTTAAAGTCGTAGCCCAATTTTTTAACGAAGTTTCTAAATTGCTCTATTTTATCGCCAAGAGGCTCGTCGTGAATTCTATAGATGAAACTTTTTGCCTCTTTCCCTTTGCGTACTTTCCCTATCTTTTCAGCTACCTTCCTGTTGGCCAACAACATAAATTCTTCTATTAAGAAGTTGGCTTCTTTTTGCACTTTTAAATAGACGCCGATGGGCTTACTATTCTCATCGAGTTTAAATTTCACCTCTTCTGTTTCGAAGTTTATGGCGTGGTTATCGAATCTTTTCTGTCTTAATATTTGTGCTATGGCGTGCACTTTCCCTATTTCGGCGCTATACATCCCCTCTTGGGTTTCGATCACATTTTGCGCACTTTCATAATCGAAGCGATAATCGGAGTTAATGATTGTTTTTCCGAACCACTCTTTGCACACTTTAGCGTTATCGTCGAGGTCGAAAACGGCGCTAAAGCAGAGTTTCTCTTCGTTAGGTCTTAGGGAGCAAAGTTCATTCGAGAGTTTTTCGGGGAGCATTGGGATGGTTCTATCTACTAAATAGACCGAGGTTCCCCTTTCGTAGGCTTCTCTATCTATTGCGGAGTTGGGGGTTACATAATGCGACACGTCGGCAATATGTACTCCAATTCTATGTTTTCCGTCTTCCAATTGCTCGTACGATATGGCATCGTCGAAATCTTTAGCATCGGCGGGATCTATGGTAAAAGTGAGTATATCTCTAAAGTCGCGTCTTTTGGCAATCTCCTCACGTGGTATCTCTGTGGATATAGCTTCAGCCTCTTTCATAGTTGCAGGTGCAAAGTGGAGCGGGAAATCTATGTCGACTAAAATAGCATTCATTTCCACGTCGTTATCGCCAGGTTTTCCCAGCACTTCTATCACTTTACCTATTGGCGAGCGAGCTCCGGCGGGCCAATCTTCAATTGAAGCCACCACTTTGTCTCCTTTTTTTGCCTGTTTTAAGAGTCCCGAGGGGATGAGCACATCGTGGCGGAAGTATGGGTTGTCGCTAACTAAATAGGCTATTCCACGATACACATCTATAATGCCCACCAACTGACGCTTGTAGCGTTCTATAACCTCTACCACTTCACCGTCTAATCGCTTGTTGTTGCGCGCGGGGTAAAGCATTATCTTCACCTTATCTTGATGCAGCGCGTTGCCTAATTTCGACTCCGCTATAAATATGTCGTCGCCATTTCCTGCTGCGGGCACTACAAATGCGTTACACCCTCTGTTCATAAGGATGGTTCCCTCCACAAAATGGTGACTTGTAGATTTATTAGAAATAAAACGTGGATTTATTTTATATTTGCCTCGCCCTGCTAGCTTTACCAGTTTCGCATTCTTAAACGATTCTAATAACTTCCGTATCTTTTCTCGCCCCTCTTTATCGAAAATATTTACCTGGGCTGCTATTTGTTTATAGTTATACTTTCCTGTATGATTTTTTGCTAGAAAGTCTATAATGGCTTTTCTGATAGTCTCTTCCGAATTATCTGGCTTTTTTTTCTTCATAATTTAGGATTTTAAATGCACATCTCTGCAAAATAGTTTTCGAAACATTTTACAGAAGCAATTTTGTGCGTTTAGGTTTTATTTATTTTCATTCTTTGGTTTCTTCTAACGAAATGGTCTCTTCTAGTTCCCAAAAGCCTCTTATGGTGAAACTCTTTTCTACCCTTATTATGGGTTCGGGTTGTAGTTTTTTTCTGTAATTCCCAGTATCCCATTTCCCGTTTCCATTTTTATCTTCCAATATTTTAACGGTATAAGTATTGGGATGTAGATTTTTGAACACAATCTGCGATGAGTTATTGATGGTCTCTTTCCGTGCAACATTTTCCCCTTGCATCAAATAAACAACATGAGGCGTCCCTTCCTCCTTCAATTCTACATTCAGAAAGAGGGTTCCATAATCTTTTACCGATTTCACGGTAAACTGGAAAGAGAGGCTATCGTGTGTGGTGCTATCATACCCAAAAAACAGCGAAT
>CAYJOY010000046.1:0-2445 GCA_964371885.1 uncultured Lentimicrobiaceae bacterium
AACCTTGTACCTGAGCCAGCAGCTAACACTACAGCTACATTTTTTTTCATTGTGAGAGAGATAGATAATGTCTATACGAGATTAGCAAAGCCCATAAAAGCCATGGCGAGGATACCAGCCACTATTAAAGCGATAGGCACACCACGCATCCCTTTTGGCACCTCTACTTGGTCGAGTTGTTCACGTAGCCCTGCAAATATTACAATAGCTAAGCCGAAGCCAACAGTACTTTGAATTAGAGAGTATTCTTTTAACGTTGCCGAAATTGCAATCCCTAACACTGCACAGTTAGTGGTAATAAGAGGTAAGAACACCCCTAATGCTTGATACAATGCTGGGCTCACCTTTTTGAGCATAATTTCAACCATTTGCACCAATGATGCTATGACCAAAATAAAAGTAATAGTTTGTAAAAATCCTATTTCGAATGGTATTAAAAGATAATTCTGAATAAGTGTGGTTACGAGGGTAGCAATGGTCATTACAAAAAGAACCGCTGCGCTCATTCCTATTGAGGTAGATACTTTACTAGAAACGCCCATAAAAGGACAAGCTCCTAAAAATTGTGCCAATATGATGTTGTTTACAAACACTGCACTGATAATCATAATAATATATTCCATAATGTTCTGTATTTATGATTATTAATTATTTTTACTTTGAAAAAAACGGACGCCAGCTATTAGGAATCCCATGGCGAAGAAGGCACCTGGTGCCAATACAAAGATGAGTAATTCGCCATTTTCGATGAATTTAAAATCGAAGATAGAGCCATTGCCTAATATTTCGCGAACGGCACCTATTAAAAACAGGGCGAATGTGAAGCCTATTCCCATTCCAATACCATCAATGAGCGAATCGAGGACGCTGTTTTTACTAGCAAATGCCTCAGCACGCCCTAGTACGATACAGTTCACCACTATAAGGGGGATAAATAGTCCTAAACTTTCTGCCAGAGCGGGAACATAACCTTGCAGTAATAAATCGACGATGGAAACGAAAGTGGCAATTACCACAATAAAGGCTGGGATACGCACTTTCGCTGGTATTAAATTTTTGATTAATGCTATTAATGTATTAGAACATATAAGCACGAAAGTAGTGGCCATGCCCATTCCAATTGCATTAATGGCCGATGTGGTTACTGCCAATGCAGGACAAAGTCCCAACATCATCATTAATGTTGGATTTTCTTTAATAAAACCTCTGGTTAAAATATTAAGTTTACTCATTAATTACCTCCATTTCTTCTATTGTATCATTCTGTACAGTGTCGATGGTTTCTGATTCTGTTGTATTATTTGTGCTGTCTATATTAGACTCCATTTCTAGGTTCTCTATTTGTGTTTTAGCTACCGTAAATGCCTTATGGGCTGTTACTATTGCATCGCAGAAGGCGCGCGAGGTAATGGTTGAGGCAGTAATAGCATCAATAGGTCCACCATCCTTAGTAACTACCAATTGGTCTGTTGCAGGATTTAATCCTATAAACTGTAAAGGGAAGTCGCTTTTACTTTTGTCTATTTTATCCCCTAAGCCTGGGGTTTCTTTATGTGAAAGGACTGCTGTTTCGAGTATGTTACCATCTATATCGAAGCCCACCATGATGTCGAATCGACCACTAAAAGCCATATTGGTGAACGTTTGTACTGCTGCGCCAAAAAGGACATTGTCTTGGTATGCTAATGTCATCGCTATACTATCTTCTATAGCCTCTAGCTTTACTTTAGTATCTACGAATTTACCTTTGTTTAGGTCGAAGCCAGGCAAAACATCCATTTTCGCCTTATTATTTTTTTCTATTTCTATTGCTTTTATAGGTTCTTTCGTTAATGAGTACACAACAGTGAGTGCCACAGCAGCTAGAGCTGTAATGGTAGTTAACGAAAGTACTAATTGCCATAATGTTGATTCTTTCTTTGCCATAGTAGTATATCTTAAAGTTTACCAAATGCTTTAGGTTTGCAGCCCATGTTAATGAGAGGGGTAACTGCGTTCATTAATAGAATAGCGAACGATACACCTTCAGGGTAGGCACCAAACACACGAATAAGGATGGTGATAATACCACATCCGCAGCCAAAAATAATTTGACCTTTAAATGTGGTAGGCGATGTTACCATATCGGTAGCCATAAAACAAGCACCTAGTACCATACCACCTGTAACTAAGTGGAAAGCTGGGTTAACATAAATGGTTGGATCTATAAGGTGTAGGATTCCTGCAAATAAGAATGCCGATAGCATAAAGGAAACAGGAATATGCCAAGTTATAACTTTCTTATAGAGCAGGTATACTGTACCAGCAAGTAGTGCAAAAACAGATACTTCGCCAAATGCACCTGAGGTTTGTCCCATCATCATTTCTAGATAATCGGGCATACTCATGTGGGTAATAGCATCGTTTACCGTACCCGACTTAACTGCTTCTTTTAAAAGGCTAAGG
>CAYJOY010000046.1:2455-10499 GCA_964371885.1 uncultured Lentimicrobiaceae bacterium
TGTAACTGCATCTGTAAAACCCCAAATAGGAGTAGGTGTTGGCCAAGTTGCCATTTCAACGGGGCGAGCAATAAGGAGGAAAACGCGACCTACTAATGCAGGGTTGAAAGGATTTTTCCCTAAACCACCGAAAGCCATTTTTCCCACTATAATTGCCACAAACGAGCCTACAATAACCCAAATAACTGGGAGATTAGAAGGGAGGTTAAAAGCTAACAACAAGCCCGTTAATATGGCAGAGCCATCGGAAACGTAACTTTTTTGTTTTAGGAAGAAGCGATGAACGGCATATTCAAAAAACATACATGAGGCCACTGCCACCAAAGTTAAATAAATTGCAGGGAGACCAAAGAAATAAATTGCCACTAAAAAAGCGGGCATTAGGGCTAAAATAACCCTCCACATAATTTTTTGAACAGAATCTCCGCAATGATCGTGCGGCGAACCTGAAACAACGAGTCTATTTTTCAGCATATTACGATTTTTTATTAATCTTTTATTTTATTTTTTAGAAGTGGCGAAAGTACAAAAAAAAGAGACACCAAAGGCATCTCTTTTTAAATATTAGTTGAAATGTTAATTCACTATTCTTCAGTTGCAGCAGTTTCTTCTGTCTTAACAGACGACTTACGGCTACGACGAGTTTTAGTTGTCGATTTTTTATCTTTAGTTGTAGTATAAGTTTCGTTATAGTCTACAAACTCAATGATACACATTTCAGCGTTGTCCCCTTGTCTAAATCCTGTTTTAAGGATACGAGTATAGCCACCTGGTCTGTCTGCTATTTTCACAGAAATTTCTCTAAAAAGTTCAGTAACAGCATATTTGTTTTTCAGGTATGAAAATACCATACGTCTTGAGTGGGTTGTATCGTTTTTACTACGAGTTACTAGAGGCTCAATGTACTTTCTAAGTTCTTTGGCTTTAGCTAAAGTAGTAGAGATACGTTTGTGCATGATTAAAGAGGCAGCCATATTCGATAGCATTGCCGCTCTATGAGAACTTGTTCGTCCTAAATGATTAATTCTTTTTGCGTGTCTCATGTCTTATTATTCCTTATCTAATTTATATTTTGCAATGTTCATACCAAACTCTAAACCTTTCGTTTTTACGAGGTCTTCTAATTCTGCTAACGATTTTTTACCAAAGTTTCTGAACTTTAATAATTCGCTTTTGTGAATAGCTACTAGGTCTCCTAATGTTTCTAACTCTGCCGATTTCAAGCAATTTTTAGCACGTACCGAAAGGTCCATATCTACTAATTTAGCTCTTAACATTTGGCGAAGGTAAGCATTAGTTTCATCTTCCTCGCTAGCTACAGCATCTTCGCTATCTGGAGCATCTAACGATATTTTCTCGTCAGAAAGGAGAGAGAAGTGTAGTATTAAGATTTTAGCTGCTTCTTTCAACGCCTCTTTAGGATGAATTGATCCATCTGTAACGATATCGAGAATTAATTTTTCAAAGTCAGTTTTTTGTTCAACGCGATAGTTTTCCACAACATACTTCACATTTTTTATGGGTGTATGTATTGAGTCTATCGTAATTACGTTTATAGCTTCAGTATCCGTTTTGTTATCTTCAGCTGCAACATAACCTCTTCCTTTATTTATTGACACTTCCATGGTAAGCTTAACGGCTCTTTCCATTCTGCATATCAATAATTCAGGATTTAAAACTTGGAAAAAATTTAAATGACGGTTCATATCACCAGCCACGAAGTCTTCTTTTCCAGAAATAACGATGGTTGCTTTTTCAGCATTTACATCATCTACTTTTGCTTTAAATCTAATTTGTTTTAAGTTTAATACGATATCGGTAACATCTTCTATAACACCTGGTATTGAAGAGAACTCTTGAGCAACACCCTCAATTTTAACAGAGGTAATTGCAAAACCCTCTAACGAATTGATGAGTACTCTACGAAGTGCATTACCAATTGTGACGCCGTAACCTTGTTGAAGTGGACGAAATTCGAATATTCCGTGAAACTCGTCGGCTTCGGTCATTAAAATTTTATCGGGCTTTTGAAAGGTGAGTATTGCCATATTTTAATTTTTTAATTTACGGTTTAATTTTAAAAGCTATTATTTAGAATATAACTCTACAATAGCTTGCTCGTTAATGTTTTCTGGAATTTCGCTTCTTTCTGGGTAATTCATAAATTTACCACTAAATAGTGCGCTGTCCCATTCTAACCATGCATAAGGATTAGATCTTCCGCTTAGCGACATTGAGATAACTTCTAACGATTTTGATCTTTCGCGAACAGTTACTATATCACCAGGGTTTAATAACATTGAAGGGATGTTCGACAATTTGCCGTTCACTGCAATGTGTCTGTGTGATACTAACTGACGAGCAGCTGCTCTAGTAGGGGCAATTCCTAAACGGAATACTACGTTATCTAATCTTGATTCGATAAGTTTCATCAAGTTATCACCTGTAATCCCTTTTTTACTAGCTGCTTTAAGGAACAATTTTTTAAATTGACGCTCTAACATACCATAAGTATATTTTGCTTTTTGCTTCTCTTGTAACTGAATGCCATATTCAGAAGCTTTCGCACGTCTTTTGTTTGCTCCGTGTTGTCCTGGAGGATAATTTTTTCTCTCTAGGTATTTATCAGGTCCAAAGATTGGATCTTTGAATTTTCTTGCTATTTTTGTTGTTGGTCCTGTATATCTTGCCATAATATTTTCTGATTATAATTTGTTGTGAATTAAAAATGATATTAAATTATACTCTACGACGTTTTGGTGGGCGGCAACCATTATGAGGAAGTGGAGTTACATCTGTAATCTCTTCTACCATAATACCAGCGGCATGTATCGTTCTGATAGCCGATTCTCTACCACCACCTGGACCTTTAACATATACGTTTACTTTTCTTAACCCAAGATCATAAGCTACTTTCGCGCAATCTTGAGCAGCCATTTGAGCAGCGTAAGGGGTATTTTTTTTCGACCCTCTAAACCCCATTTTTCCAGCTGATGACCAAGAAATTACTTGTCCTTCGCTATTAGTAAGGGTAACAATTACGTTATTGAAAGAGGCAGAAACAAAGGCTTTGCCATGCGCGTCTACTCTAACGACTTTTTTCTTTACTGTTTTTGTGCTTTTTGCCATAATATAAAATTCCTTCTTCTGACTAAAATTTAACTTTTATTTAGTTGCTTTTTTCTTGTTAGCAACAGTTTTTTTGCGCCCTTTTCTTGTACGAGCATTATTTTTAGTGCTTTGTCCACGTAGTGGTAATCCGATACGGTGACGTATACCTCTGTAGCAGCCGATATCCATCAGACGCTTGATGTTCATTTGAACTTCAGAGCGTAACGCACCTTCTACTTTAATTTCATTAATAATTCCACGAAGAGCTGCTAGCTCATCATCGTTCCATTCGCTTACTTTTTTATCGAAGCTAATGCCAGCTTGCTCTAATATTGATGCGGCAGTGCTACTTCCAATACCATAGATGTATGTTAAGCCAACAACTCCTCTCTTGTTTCTTGGTAAATCTATACCTGCAATTCTCGCCATATTATATTTATTTTTACTTGTTTATACTATCCTTGACGTTGTTTAAATTTTGGATTCTTTTTGTTAATCACGTAAACAACTCCTTT
Organism: uncultured Lentimicrobiaceae bacterium; assembly: GCA_964371885.1. Lineage (GTDB taxonomy): Bacteria > Bacteroidota > Bacteroidia > Bacteroidales > WCHB1-69 > CAYJOY01. The sequence goes on from CAYJOY010000046.1 coordinate 6,082, forward strand.
ACGTTTCACGATGATACAGTCTTCCGATCTTTTCTTAACTGATGCTCTAACTTTCATTTTTATTGTGTTATTATTTTTATGATTTATGTCTAAATTTAATTCTTCCTTTGGTTAGGTCGTATGGAGACATTTCTACTTGTACTTTATCACCTGGTAAAATTTTGATGTAGTTGAGTCTCATTTTTCCGGAAATATGAGCCGTAATAATATGGCCATTTTCCAACTGAACGCGAAACATTGCATTTCCTAGCGACTCTATCGCAATTCCGTCTAGTTCTATCGATGATTGTTTTGCCATTAATATATTATTTATTCGTTAATACTTCCTCTATAAATTGATACGTTGATAAAATTTCTGGTTTCCCACTGGTTACTAAAACTTGGTGTTCGAAGTGTGCCGAAGCTTTTCCATCGAGTGTCCGGATTGTCCATCCATCTTTTTCCATCTTTACTTTGTAAGTTCCTCTGTTTATCATCGGTTCTATACAAATAACCATTCCTTCTTGTAGTAAACTCCCTTTTTTGGGTTTTCCGAAATTAGGAACTTCAGGAAATTCGTGCAGTTTTCTACCACAACCATGGCCACACAAATCGCGAACTACTCCATATCCAAATTTTTCGACATGTGTTTGTATCGCGTGGCCGATGTCTCCAGTATAATTACCAACTGTTGCTTGTTCTATTCCAAGAAACAACGACTCTTTAGTGCGTTCTATCAGCTGTAACGTATCTGCATCAACATTACCTACGGTAAAAGTATAAGCATAGTCGGCATGATAGTTATTTTTCAGCACTCCACAATCTATCGATACAATATCACCTTCATTTAGGAGGGTATTATTAGGGATTCCATGAACCACTACATCGTTAACCGATATGCATAAAGCTGCTGGGAAACCATGATACCCTTTAAAAGATGGGACTCCATTATGATCTCTTATGAACTGTTCTGCAACAGTATCTATATTTTTCAGAGAAGCACCTGGTGCTACAAGCTTTGCCACTTCCGCCAAAGTTTTTCCAACGAGTAAAGAACTTTCTTTTATCAAATCAACCTCAAGGGCTGTGTATCTTTTAAATTTTCTAAACATTAAATGTTTAAATTACTGTTACGACCTTTAATTCTTCCTGTTTTTGTTAAGCCATCATAATGTCTCATTAATAGGTGGCTTTCAACATTTTGTAACATATCTAATACTACACCCACCATAATAAGTAGTGAAGTGCCGCCGAAGAACTGAGCAAACTGCTGGTTAACGCCGAATAAACGAACTATTGCAGGCATTATGGCTACAAAAGCTAAGAATATAGAGCCTGGTAATGTAATTCTCGACATAATAGTATCGATAAATGCAACAGTTTGTTTACCAGGTTTAATACCTGGGATGAATCCACCGTTTTTCTTTAAATCGTCGGCAATTTGTTGTGGGTTAAAAGTGATAGCAGTATAGAAATAGGTAAACGCTACAATTAATATAAAGAATATTATATTGTATGCTAACCCGTTATAATCTACAAAACTCATCATGAATGCACTAGGTTGGCTTGTAGAATTCATAAACGTTAAAGGGAGGAACATGATTGCTTGTGCAAAGATGATAGGCATAACCCCTGCTGCATTTACTTTCATTGGAAGGTAATTTCTAACGCCGCCATACTGTTTATTTCCAACAATACGTTTTGCATATTGAACTGGTATTCTGCGTGTTCCTTGTACTAAAAGTACACATAATGCTATAATAACCATCATCATTACTAACTCTACGATGAACAAGATTGGTCCGCCGTTAGCTTCAGTAATTCTAGCAATGAACTCAGCGCGAAGAGCGAATGGTAAGCCAGCTATGATACCAATCATAATGATGATTGAGATACCATTTCCTAAACCATTATCGGTAATTCTTTCACCCACCCACATAATAAATAATGTACCTGCAATTAGGAGTATAAATGCGGTGAATGCGAATGCTGAGAACCCGAATATAGTAGTTTCTAGCCACATAGGAGAAACTGCTGGAGAGAAATCTGTTAATATACTCGCAATATAAGCAGGGCCTTGTACACATACAATAGCAATGGTTAAATAGCGGGTAATTTGTGTAATTCTTTTTCTTCCACTTTCGCCTTCTTTTTGGAGACGTTGGAAGTAAGGAACTGCTAATGTCATTAACTGAATAACGATAGATGCCGAGATGTAAGGCATTACACCTAGTGCAAAAATAGAGGCATTAGAGAAAGCGCCACCTGAGAATAGGTTTAACAATCCGAATAACCCTTCTTGTGCCGATTGAGAAAACGCAGTTAACTCGCCTGGATTAACACCAGGAAGTACTATATGTGCTCCTAAACGATACACCAATACAATCATTAGTGTATAGAGAATCTTTTTGCGAAGATCCTCTATATGGAAAATATTCCGTATAGTTGTAAAAAATTGCTTCATACTCTTAATTCAATGTGAGGTTTGTGATTATTCTTGAGTAGACTCTTTAGTTTCTTCTTTAGCCATTAATGAGATTGCTTTACCTCCCATTTTTTCGATTGCTTCAGTTGCTGTTTTAGAGAAAGCATGTGCCGTTACTGTTACTTGTTTCGATAAGGTACCTTGTCCTAAAACTTTAACGCGTGCATTTTTCTTTACTAGCCCATTGTTGAATAACAATTCGATAGTAACATCGGTAGTTTGTGTTTTTTCCACTAACTTCTCGATAGTGCTAAGGTTAATTGGGCTATATTCTATTCTATTTATATTTTTGAATCCTCTTTTAGGAAGAAGACGATAAATAGGCATTTGACCACCTTCAAAACCTATTTTGCGGCTATAACCAGAGCGTGATTGTGCCCCTTTGTGCCCTTTTGTAGATGTGCCACCTTTTCCTGATCCTTGACCTCTACCTATTCTTTTTGAAGATTTAGTTGATCTTTCTGCTGGTTTTAAGTTGTGTAATTCCATGTCTGTATGTTATCCTTTTTATAAATTCGTTACTAATTTTCTACTTCTTCTACCGTTACTAAGTGTTTTACTTTTTCTACAATCCCTAATATTTGTGGTGTAGGATTGTGTTCAACGGTTTGATGCATTTTTCTTAAACCTAACGCAACTAATGATCTTTTTTGGCGCAAAGGTCTGTCAATCGAGCTTCTAATCTGTGTAACTTTAATCTTTTTCATTTCGATTTTTATAATTAATTATCAATTTTATTTGCTTTATTAAAAAAAAATAGCAACGTTTTTGAATAAAAATGCTACTATTCTTGACAAAGTCATAAACTAAATTCCCCCTCAAATTCTCCATCAAAAATATGTATAATCCATGAAAACAGAGAGTTGCAGAACGATGCTGCTTCCTTTCTGTTTCACTCCAAAAAGTTGGCAAATATACACATTTTTTTAATACCAACAACTATATTTGTATTTATTTTTTTTATTCTTTCTGCAACGTCTCTATTATATGGCTTTATTTCGGGGTAAGATCCCTAAAATCGAGCCATCAGGTGAGCATTTCACAAAAAAAGGATCGATTAACAGTTGCAATATATATATTGTATAAAAAAAGAGTGTATTTTTGCAATTATAATCACGGCTTGCAAAATCTGGAAAATTTAAAGGTCGGTAAAAGTGAACATTTATGAAAATTTACGATGATAGTTTTCCTCATCTTGGGGAGCTTATAAAAGATGTATTTGAATCGCGCCCTATCAGTATGACTGAGTTTTCGGAGGCTTTACGATGCGAACGTCCCAATTTATATAGTATATTTGAGCGTAGGAGCATCGACGCCTCTTTGCTTTGCAGAATTTGTGCAATATTGGAATACGATTTCTTTCAACACATTACCACTGATCAATTTTCACCAAAAAAAGAACGCAAAAAGAGGCGTATTCAAACGAAAAAGTAGGATTTTTTGTTTGACTGGCAAATTATTAAAAAAAAGTTGTATATTCGCGGCGCAAAATAAAAGAGGCTCTTTATTTTGATTATTAGCAAATTAACCTCGATGTTAAACCCATTAAAATACTGATTTATTTAATAAATCGCCCTAAACCAAATGGAAGAATTAAAAAACAATGCTGAGATGGAAGCTGAAAACCCAACAGCAGCAAACGTAGAAACTCCTCAAGTAGAGGAACAAAAAGAAGTTGAAGCCACTCAAGAGGTGCAAGAAGAACTTCCCATGAAACCAAAAAGAGCTCCTAAAGTAATTGAAAATGCTTACGCATCTTTAGAAGAGTTTAGCTGGGATAATTTAGAAAAAAGAGGTTCTAAATACTCAGAAACAGAACAAGACAGATATAGCGAACTTTACGCTAAGTCGTTCAAATCAATAGATGAAAATGCAGTACTTAAAGGAACAATTGTTTCTCTTAACCCAAGAGAGGTGGGTGTTAACATTGTATTTAAATCTGATGTTGTTATTA